>JBGSPC010000231.1:0-44595 GCA_041738805.1 Terrimicrobiaceae bacterium
CCTCTTCTTTGCATCAGCTTGGAATGCCCTGGCTCATGACCACATCGAAACGCGGAGAGATCCCGGTGATCCCGGCAGGCTGTCGGTGTACGGCGATTTCACCCAAACCGCCACGTTTTTTCCATTGGGTGAGGCTCCCAGCTTCGCCCTTGAGAATCTCCCCGGCGGAGCCTATACGAGCGAGCTGACATTCAGCGCGTTTGACAACACGACGCCACCCCCCAATGGGGCTCTCATTCGTGTCGATATTCTCTCCGTGGCGGGACCGGATGGGGGTAACTTTTCATTTTGGGAGGCAGGAGCCACAACGCCCACCTGGACACGTCCCTCCGGCTGGTCGGCGACGGAGTCGGATCATCCCGCCGTCTATGCCAGCGAAGACGGGTCCGGATATGGCCACATGCATGGGCGGGCCTTCAGCATGGATCGCGAGGGAACATACGAGATCACTTTCCAAGCGGTGGATGAGCTCGGCCATTACACCACCAGCCCTCCCTTTGTGGTCCGGTTCACCGCGATCGAGCCCCCCCAACTTTCTGTGTCAGCGGATGGTCCGGTCCTCACGCTGACTTTTCCCAGCCGTCCAGACCTTGTTTATGACCTCCAGAGCTCGACCACCTTGGATCCCTATGACTGGTCAACAATCGAAACCGTGGATGGTGACGGTGGAAATCTCCAGCTTCTGGATTCTTTGGGGGGACGACAGAAGGTTTTTTACCGCCTCGTCGAATACCAATAAACCCGTGTCAGCGCCGGAAAAGCTCCGCCGTGGATTCCCAATCCAGGCAGGCATCGGTGACGGAGACTCCATACTTCAATTGCGCGGGATCGGTGGTGGTGGGTTGGCTTCCGCGATGGATGTTGCTCTCCAACATGGCCCCAATGATCTCACGCCGGCCGTCTGCCCGCTGCGAAAGAATGCTCTCCCAAACCTCGGGCTGCTTCATCGGATCTTTGCCAGAGTTTGCATGACTGCAATCAATCATCAGGGAAGGATGCAAACCCGCTTTCGAGAGAGCGGAACACGCCTGGGTCACATGAGCAGGCGAGTAGTTCGGACCGTCACGTCCCCCGCGAAGGACGACGTGATTGTCAGGATTCCCCGTGGTTTTGATAACGCTGGTGGCACCGTCCTGATCAATTCCCAGAAAACTGTGAGCCGAGCGGGCACTCTTCATGGCGTCAATGGCCACCTGCACCCCGCCATCCGTTCCGTTTTTAAAACCCACAGGCATCGAAAGCCCGCTGGCCATTTCGCGGTGGGTTTGAGATTCCGTTGTCCGGGCCCCGATGGCAGCCCATGAAATGAGATCCGCAAGATATTGGGGAATGATGGGGTCAAGGAATTCCGTGGCAGTTGGTAATCCCATGGCAGCAAATTCCAATAGGAGTTCCCGTGCCAACCCGACCCCGTAAGCCAGGTCGCAGGAGTCATCCATCTTGGGATCGTTGATCAGACCTTTCCATCCGACCGTCGTCCGGGGTTTCTCAAAATAAACCCGCATCACCACAAAATATTTGTCCGAAACCTCCGCTGCCAAGTCCGCAAGACGCTTTGCGTAATCAACCGCTGCGGATGGATCGTGGATCGAGCAGGGTCCCACCACAACCAGCAAACGATCATCCTCGCCACTGAGAATTGCGCGGGCCTGACGGCGACCGGATTGAACCGTTTCAACCTCGCGGCTGCCGGCCGGAAGGTGCTCTTTAATCTGTGCCGGGGTGATCAGGCGCGTCACGCCTCGCACACGCAGGTTTTCCAGCGGAACGGCCCCGCCAGCGCCCGCCACGGGCACAGAAGTGATCAATGATGTCATAGGTATCTGATCATTCTATGACATGAAGCAACCCGGACCGCAAGCCTGAGCCCATGAGTTGCCACTTGGCCTGGCCGTGAGATCCTGTCAGTTTGTCCTTTTGAAACCGCCTCCCCACCTCATCATTTGCCGATCTGCCCTCTTGCTCGGGATGGCGCTGACCCCGCTGAGTTGCGTCGGCACAAAACCACCGCCGGAACAACCCGGAGCCTCCCTCCCCGCCACGTCGCCCGGCCCCCCGGAGACAATCGAGGTCCCGGCCATCAACCCTATTTCCCCGGGGCAAGTGCAACGGACCATCATGGATTTTTCGGATCATTATGTGTCGGCTCTCTGGTTGGCGTTTGATGAATATATCAGCACGGAAACGGATGCCGCAAAACGAACCAATGCCCAAAAATGGAAGGTGATGCTTGGATCAACATCGATGACCATTGCCGGATCCCAGGACCCCCGGGCCGGACTGCTTGACATGGCCGTTTTTATTTCCGCCGGCAAGTGGGCCTTGGACAGTCATTGGATTCCCGGTGTGTTTGGCGAGCGGGCAGCCCCCTTGCGGGCGGTTTACCATGAGATGGATAAAAAGATCTGGGAAGAGGCCTCAAAAATCCTCACGCCGGCTCAGCAGTCGGATTTGCAGGGTTTGATTGCCGCCTGGGTCGCGACCGATCCCCCCCGCAATCAACTTCTGGATGTGCGGCTGCGGAATTTGGAAGGCGTCGTGCTCAGCGATTTTGCCGAGCAACGGTCGGCCCGGGGGCTGATGGCCAGCATCCAGCGCCTCCTGGGAAAAGTGGATCAGTCCCTCCTCTATGGGGAACGGGTGATTTTTTATATGGAGCGCGTGCCGCGCATGCTGACCCAACAATCCGATCTGACAATCGACCGGGTGGCCGAACGGTTTCCCATCGCCACGGTGAATCCGGACTTCAGCGCCCTCGCTGACATGGCAGCCAGTTTTCCACAACACGTCACGGAGGCCTTGCAAGACCAGGAGGGCCTCATCCATCAATCTCTGCCGGAAGTCCGGAAATCCATCGAAAGCGCAGAGAGAATCACGCTCTCGCTGCAACAAACCTTCGACTCTGTGAATTCCTTGGCCACAAAAATTGAGGCGCTGCCCTTCGAGAGCGATGACTACACTCAGGCCTGGGAACAAACGTCGTCCACCCTGACCAAGCTCGACAACCTTGTGACCGGCCTGAATCATCTGCTGGAAGGAGTCGCTGCGGGTGAACCCAGGACGGCCCGGTTTGCCCAAATGCTGGATGACCGCGCCGATGTCCTTCTGGACAAAGTTTTTCAGCGGGCCTTGGCTCTGATCGCGGTTTTTTTTGCGGGTGTGTTGATCTGCCTGATCGCCGCAAGGTTTCTTCTCCACAGAAAGTGATGCGCCACGGGTGTGATTAGGGACTCGGGACCTACCATCAGAGATGCGATACACGCTCGCGCCAGCGCATCCAACTTTCAGGCAGGGCCTGTCATTACCTTGACCGCCCACTTGTTCCTCCTCACGCGACGGACGGCGAGGGACCACCATCCCTACCATCCAAGGCACGCTCCGCGCTTGCGCCAGCGCATCCAATCCCCGGGTAGGGCGTGTCAGTCCCTTGACCGCCCACTTGTTCCTCCTCACGCGACGGACGGCGAGGGACCGCCATCTCTACCATCCAAGGGACGCTCCGCGCGTGCGCCAGCGCATCCAATCCCCGGGTAGGGCGTGTCAGTCCCTTGACCGCCCACTTTTTGCTCTCCATGGGATCACCACCTCTCAGCAAACCTGGCCTCGCGCCATCTCATTCCCAAAACGGAATTATCTACCGGATCTTTTATAATCTGATACTAGAAAGAGGCTGCTTTTTTACCCTGCACCGTGACTCCTCTCATTGGCTATATTCTCTTTCTTTTGCTGGCGGCGGTTGTGCTTTTCAGCCTGGAAAAACTCTCGGTGGACATCATCACCCTGATCCTGCTTCTCGGCCTGGTCATTCCCGGAATCCTCACGCCCAAGGAGGCTTTTCAAGGTTTCAGCAATGATATCATTGTCATTCTCGCCTCGATCTTTGTCATCAGTGCGGCCCTGAAGGATGCCGGTGTTCTTGACCTGTTCGCTTACCAAATGCGCCGCATGGCCAATGTGGGATCCAAAAAGTTTCTGGTTTCGATGATGGGACTGGTGGGTGGGACATCGGCATTTATGAATAATACCACGGTCACGGCCCTGTTCACCCCTCTAGTGACCGGCATGGCGCGCAAGGCCGGAGTCAGTCCCTCCAAGCTTTTGATGCCCCTGGCTTTTGCTTCCATCCTTGGCGGCACGTGTACGCTCATCGGGACGTCCACCAATGTGGCCGTGAGCGGGTTCATTCAACAAAATGGCATGGAGCCGATCGGAATGTTCGAGATCACTCCTATCGGCCTCATCATCCTCGTGACAGGAATTCTCTACATGGTTTTTGTGGGGTCGAAATTATTACCCTCCAGTGCGGAAGCTGACCTGACCGGCGACTATGAAATGCGGGAATACCTCACGGAAATTGTGGTTCTTCCCGACTCACCGCTCATCGGACAGCAGGTCGTCGACTCGGATCTTTCCATTCTCAATTTTAATGTTCTCAAAATTTTGAGGGGATCCCAAACGGTGATTCCGAAACCGGAAACGGTCATGCTGGAACAGGATGTCCTCATTGTGACGGGAAAGGTGAGTGACTTAATGAAGGTCAGGGAGATTGAAGGGATCACCATCAAATCCGACCGCGTGTTTGACGATACCGACCTTGAAGATTCCGGCGTGAAGATTGCCGAAGTCCAGGTCGGCAAATCCGCAAAGGTGGCAGGCAGAACGCTCGTAGATCTGGATTTGCGCAAACGACACGGGGTCACCGTGCTGGCGATGTTCCGTCATGGCCGGACTTTCGCTCAGCAAATGAATGCGATCTCTCTGCACGAGGGTGATGTGCTTTTGGTGCGGGCCGATTCCAGCCGGCTTTCGATGCTGCAGGAATCGCTGGGCATGACGGTCATGGAAGAAGTGAGAGGCAGGCCGGCAAATCCGCAGAAGGGACTCCTCATCCTTTCGCTTTTTGTCGGGGCGGTCCTCTGTGGCTCGCTGGGCTGGCTGCCGCTCTCGGCGGCTTTCCTGGTTGCTGCCGTTCTGTGCGTTCTGCTCGGGGCGGTGAGCGCCGAACGTGCCTATCAATTTATTGATTGGAGACTTTTGATTCTTATTGGGGGCATGACCGCTTTTGGGGTGGCGATGGAAAAAACCGGCACAGCCGAATATCTGTCGCAGTTGATCCTCCAGATCTTTTCGCCACTGGGAGTTCACGGAATCCTGGCGGGATTTTTTATTGTCACCATCATTCTGACCCAGCCGATGTCCAATGCGGCGGCCGCGTTGGTTGTGCTTCCGGTGGCCATCAAAACCGCGCAACTCATCGGTTGCGAGCCACGGACGTTCGCCATAGCCATCATGCTTGCAGCATCGATCTCTTTTATTGCCCCGCTGGAACCCTCCTGCATTCTTGTTTATGGCCCCGGCAAATACAAGTTTATGAACTTTGTCAAAGTGGGACTTGGTCTCACGGTGGTGCTGAGTGTGTTGGTCCTGTCCCTGCTCACTGTTTTCTGGCCGCTCTGGCCAAAATGATGGCTGCCCCGATCCTGCTTGTCTGATTGGAATTTATGAAACCGCTTCCAACTCTGCCTCTTTTCCGAATCTCCCGGCGGGCATTTTGGTTTCATCTCCACCTTTGGCTGGGCTGGATTGCCGCACTGCCTCTGATTGCGATTTGTCTCACAGGAGCCGCGTTGGTTTTTGAAAAAGAAATGGTACAGTCCGAACAACGGGTGGCTCTGCCATCTGATGCGGGAGTCCGTGCAAAGGGGGGCGGCGAGATCATCGAAATCCTCGAGGCGGCAAAGCTGCAGACGTATCACTTGAGTTTCCCGAAGCAAGCGGATCAGACATTCCATGCGTTCGCCACGGATGTTTCTGGCAGCGTTCCCAAACAAGCCAGTGTGTTTGTGAATCCCTACACAGGAGAAATCACGAAGGAGGATGACAGGTTTCTATGGAGTTCATTTCTGGTTCGGATCCACCGGAACTTATCAACGGGCAAAGCAGGGCAGATGGTGGTGGCCGTCAGTTCTTGTGTGCTCGCTGTGACATCTCTGGTGGGATTGATTCTTTGGTGGCCGCTGCGCAAAAGAGGGAGTCTGCATCGCTTGAAACGGGGGCGGGCGCGTGATTGGCACAACCTGATCGGAGTCGTTTCTCTAGTCCCCCTCTTTGTGATGTCAGTGACCGGTGTCACTTTCACCTGGGGAAAGCATGTCTTTCCGGTGTTGGAGAAAATCGAGGGGCGTCCTCTGAGTGCCGTTGTGCCGCAGTTTGATCAACCCGAAGGAAAACAGAAATCGCCGTCTGTTGAGGCCCTTGCAAAGGCCATTGCCGAGCATCCCGGCTGGTCAGTTTCCGGACTCCAGCCTTCGAGGGGACGCAGCGCTCCCCATTCGATCATTTTTGAAAAAGAAGGAGGGGATGTCCTTACGGCCTGGTATGACCCTTACAGATTGGAAAAACTCGGGCAAACCGGCCGAACCGGGACGGGTGTGTTTGCCTGGTATAAACGCAATTTTGGCAACCTGCACACTTTCCACCACATGGCTCCGGGCGTCAGAATTCTCTGGGGCCTGCTATGTTTTTCCGGAGCAGCACTCATCGTATCGGGCCTATGGATGTCATTGGTTAGGTGGAGAGCGATTCGATTCGTGCGGGATCAAATATCATCCGGCTCTTAATCGACCCAGCAGCGCAGAGAATCTTTGAGTCGACTGCCCGTTGCGCACAGCAAGGGAGAGCGCCTTTTTTTGCCCGACAATGACCACAAAACGCTTTCCCCGGGTGAGGCCGGTGTAGATCAGGTTCCTCTGTAGCAGGAGAAAATGCTGCATGGTCACGGGCATAACCACCACAGGGAACTCCGACCCCTGGCTTTTGTGAATGGTGATCGCATAAGCGTGGGCAACTTCATCGAGTTCGCCAAAATCATAAAGGACCTCCCGTCCGTCATAATGAATCGTCACCTCCCGCTCCTCCGGGTTGATGGCAGCGATGCAGCCAATGTCGCCATTAAAAACATCCTTGTCGTAGTTGTTCCGGGTTTGAATCACTTTGTCCCGCAATCGGAATTGCGAGCCGAATGTTTCCACGGCGGGCTCATCAGCCCGGCGGGGATTCAGGGCATTTTGCAGGAGAGTGTTCATGTGACGCGTGCCGAGCGCACTGCGGTTCATCGGGCAGAGGATTTGAATATCCTTCACAGGATCACAGGCCAATCGCTTGGGGATGCGGGTTTTCACCAATTCCAGAATCGTGGCTTGAGTGGCCTCAGGCTCCTCCCGCTCGATGAAATAAAAATCCGAGTCCGCGTCGCCCTCCAGGTCGGGCAGGTGGCCTTCATTGATTTTGTGGGCATTGCGGATGATCCGGCTTCCCTGGGCCTGACGAAAAATTTCTGTGAGCCGCACAACCGGCACAAGGCCGCTGCGGATAATATCTCCGAGCACCGAACCCGGACCAACGCTGGGCAGTTGATCCACATCCCCCACCAACAGGAGGTGGGCGCCGGCCGGCAGAGCGCGCAGCAATTTGCTAAAAAGCAGCACATCAATCATCGAGGTCTCATCCACAACCAAAAGGTCACAGGTCAGCGGATGGGAAGCATCATGAGCAAAACCGCCACCCGCAGACCGGACCTCGAGCAACCGGTGGATCGTTTTTGCTTCCATCCCGGTTGTCTCCGCAAGCCGCTTGGCGGCACGGCCCGTGGGGGCGCAGAGAAGACATTTTTGTTTTTTGCCACGCAGGATGAGCAGAATGGAATTCACCAACGTTGTTTTTCCAACTCCCGGTCCGCCGGTTATGACGAGAACCCGCGATGACATCGCCTGCTTGAGTGCCTCAGCTTGATGCGGAGCGAGGACCTTCCCGGTTTTTTGCTCCACCCATGGCAGGGCTTTGTCCATGACGATGACGGGATACGATGACGGCTTGGAGCACATGGCGCCAAGTCGGGTGGCGATTTCCTGCTCAGCCGCCCGGAGCGCTGGCAAGTAAATGAGGGGCTCCTCAAAGACCAAGTCCTCATCCACCAACAGCCGTTCCAAGGCCTCCGTCAGGATATGCTCGTCAACCCCCAATAGCTCCACGGTCTTGGAAAGGAGCAGGTTTCTTGGAAGGCCACAATGACCGGACCCCATGGCCTCGGCGAGGGTGTGTATCAGCCCGGCCCGTGCGCGAAGAATGGAGTCGGCCGGGATGCCAAGCTTTTGCGCCACGCCATCTGCGGTTTTGAATCCGATCCCCGGAATATCTTTGGCGAGCGTGTAGGGGTCGGCACGGACGATGTCCATGGCCTCCTCACCATACGTTTTGTAAATCCGCACCGCCCGGCTTGTGCCCACACCATGGGCATGCAAAAACATCATGATTTCGCGAACCGCTTTTTGCTCGATCCATGCCGCCCGGATTTTTAAGCGACGGCCTTTTCCGATCCCGGGAACTTCTTCCAGCCGCGCGGAGGATTGGTCGATAATCGTGAGCACGCCCTCCTTGAACTTTGCCACCAGCTTTTTGGCATACACCGGGCCGATGCCTTTGATCAGCCCGCTGCCAAGGTATTTTTCGATTCCTTCCCGTGATGTGGGGGCACTGCAATGAAGAGAGCTGGCCTTGAGTTGAATGCCATGGTCCCGGTCCTGAACCCAGACACCCTGCGCTGTCACCCACTCCCCCGCGGACACGTTGGGCACTGTCCCCACCACCGTCACAAGGTCACGTTTCCCCTGCACCTTAACCCTCAACACACAGAACCCGGTCTCCTCATTGTGAAACGTTACCCGCTCCACCATGCCAGCCAGTCCATCAGGCAGCGCGGAGTGATCCATCGTTTTCACAGCGCCACCACGTGATCCGCGAGAGATGGCTGGCTGTGAAACCATTCGATAATCCTGCTGTCTGCAGTGACCAGTGGCTGATGCAACTCAAGCGCAGTAGCCACAATCATGCGGTCGGCGGGATCGCCATGAAACTGCGCAAGTTCGCAGGAACGCAAGGCAATCGATGGCAGTAAGGGTTGCAAATGAGCGGGCGAGATCAGATTGGACCGAACCCATTTCTGGCAATCTGGTTTCAACGTCAAACGCCCTTTGGCACAAAGCATGCCAACCTCCCAGACGGAGATGGCGGGAATGACACACCGCCCCCCGTAATCTTTTAATAAAGCCGCACGTATGTCCCCCGCAGATGCCCAAACCCAGACGTGTGTGTCCAGCACGACGGAGGAAACTCGTTGAAGATCAATTTTCTGCATCCCAGACCTCCCCGGTCTCAATCAAGCTGCCCTTCTCTTTCACTGTCCCGCGCGCCCGCCCAAACAGTAATGTTCCAACTCCCTCGTGGAGAGGAATCAGCTTGGCGGCTGGCTGGCCATGACGGGTTATCAAGACCTCTTCCCCTTCTCGCTGGACAGCTTCAACAAGCTGCAAGCATTTTGCTTTAAATTGGGTGACGGTGATTTCCATTGATTGACCATAGTCAGGACATGGTCATTTATCAACACGGTTTCTCCACCTCAGCCAACACTCGCCGCCATCGATGCGCCATCCACTCGATTACTTGTGTTCCCAAGCTTGCGGCGTAGTACAGTATAAAATCAGCTCATTGAATCCAAATCGGCCAAAAACCGGCTTGACTCGGAAGGATATGACGACAAGGTAGGGGCCAACAAAAATTTTTATGTCAAGGAAATGCGAAATTACAGGAGCCACGCCCACGCGCGGATCGAAGATTCACCGGCGCGGATTGGCCAAGAAAAAGGGCGGCATCGGCATGCACGTCACGGCGGTCACACCCCGCTGGCACCAGCCCAATCTCAAAACCAAACGCGTCTGGGTCCCTGAACTCAAGAAGTTCGTGGTTGTGAAAGCCACAGCCCGAGCCTTCAAGACGATCACCAAAAATGGTGCTCAGAAGACGCTTTCCAAAGCCGGGTTGATCTGACCAGGCGGGCCGGTGGGCCATAATAACCACTTCAAACCATCATGAGCTACAGCGTTGCCAGCAAAAAGTCCGGAAAAACCTATTTTCTTCATGAACGCCGCCAAAAACTCAAGGGCGGGCAAGAGGTGACATTATTTTATTTTGCCGGCCAGCCCGGAGAGGGAGCTATTGATGCTCTTCCGACGGGGTACATCGTTTCGGAAAACGAGCGCACGGGCCTTCCTCTTTTGAAAAAAGGATAAGGTGGCCTCTCTTGGATGGCGATGAAGCCGAAAGAGCGCATCGACATTCTTTTGGTTCAGAAAGGCTTTTTTGATTCCCGCGAAAAGGCCAGGCGTGCCGTCATGGCAGGTGTCGTGTCTGTGGATCAACGACGAATCGACAAACCGGGAACCCCCACCCCGACCGATGCTGACATTGCCGTGGCTGCCTCGGACAAATATGTGGGACGCGGCGGCTTGAAGTTGGATGCCGCGTTGGATGCGTTTAATATTGGCGTCACAGGCCTGATCTGTCTGGACGTCGGCGCTTCCACGGGCGGATTCACCGATTGCCTGCTCCAGCGGGGTGCCAAAAAAGTGCATGCCATTGATGTCGGTCATGGCCAGTTGGATTGGAAAATCCGCGAGGATCCCCGCGTGGTTGTGACCGAAGGCCTCAACGCAAGAAACCTCACACGGGCTGACGTGCCCGATCTCATCGAACTGGCCGTCGCAGATGTCAGCTTCATTTCCCTGACGCTCATTTTAGGACCGGCTTTTGCGCTCATGGCAACCGGTTCTGACGCCATCGTCCTGATCAAACCCCAGTTCGAACTCTCCGCCGGCGAAGTCGGCCGGGGTGGTGTTGTGAAGGATCCCCTCCTTCGCAACAGAGCCGCAGACAAAATCCGCAACTTTGTCGAATCAAACGGGCACGAGTGGCTTGGTGTGATGGATTCCCCCGTGCCGGGAAGGGAGGGAAACGTCGAATTTCTCGCGCATCTGCGTCCGTGCGGTGGGTCTGTGGGTTAGCCGCTCCCCGGATCCACCGGGTGATCCGCCATCAGGCGACAAATGGGCGGGCAAGGGACTGCCCGGCCCTACCACCAAAGGGGCGCTTCGCGCTCGCGCCATCACGTCCTTTTTTGGTAGGGCGCGTCAGTCCCTTGACCGCCGACTTTTTGCTTTCCGAATGGGGTCTTCCACTCACACATTCATAATCCCCCTATTTAGTTACATCCGGATCCACCCCTGAAACAATAATTGCGTTGGAAAGTGGGGCGTCACCAGATTAAGTGCGAAGAACATGAAGTTGCAGGATTTCCGATTTCTTGAAGATCCCCGTTTTCGTAGAGAGCGGCTGATGTGGATTATCCTGATCCCCACCACCCTGCTGCTGATCACAGGGGTGCTGGTCGCTTTTTATCTTCAGCAAAAAGTTCCCTCCGAAGCGGAAACCGCCCGCATCGAGGAATCTCAACCCTACACACCTCCGCCCGAAAAACCACTCACCCCGGAGGAGCAAGCCAATCGGAGCGTCAGTGAGGCCCGTGAGGCATACGGCGAAAAGCGTTTTGACCAAGCCAAAGAACTGCTTGCATCCGTGGATCTCGAAAAACTGCAATCCGCCTCGGCTTGGGAACTTGCAGGAAGATTACAGCTCGAAGCAGACGACCAGGAAGCGGCCATAACAAGCTTCACCAAGGGATTGGCTCTGGATCCCTCACCGGGTCTGCTCTTCCGCAAAGCCCTGGTTCTGAGGGATAGGGGGGAGTTGGAAGCAGCACTCGCTGATCTCCTCCTGGCGCAAGAAAAAGCCCCTGGTGACCCTGTCATTTCCAATGAGTGCTACCTCCTCAGGATCCAGATGGGCCGCACAGAGCAGGTCACCACAGAAATCGAAACGCTCGTAGCTCAAACCGGCACCCTGGGCTCGGAAAAATGGGTGGTTGCTCTGGCCGGAGTTTTCCTTGAGCGCGGCGATTATGCCGAAGGGGCCCGGTTCCTGTCTCTTGGAAAGAAAGCCCTTGAACCTGCGGCATTCCAGCAACTCCTCAATAATCCCGTCATCCTTCGCCATCAGGGTCGACCGGAAATTCTGCCTCTGTATTTGGACAATCTGTAGGACAGGAAAAAGCGCCTTCCCTCGCCATTTATGTCAGGTGCTTCCCCCCGACAGATGGAATGGCCTGAGGTGGTCAAGGGGGATCATCAGTGGCCGCCAAAAAAATAAAAAAAATCATAGGTTTTTCTTGAGGTTGGCACGCCGGTTTCTTACACCAGTTGCATGTTCACCTTAAAATACAACCTGTTGACTCCATTTTTTCTTGCGTTAGCCGCCACCGCGCAAGCCAGCGTGGTGTCGGTGGGAGTGGGCGGTTGGTCACCGGCTGTCGCACAGACCTTTAATATCAAGCCTGCCGGGGCCGCCGCGGAAAATATTGCTGCCACCGGCTTTCGAATCCGGCTTCCCGACAGCACGGAGACGATCGCTCTTTGCATCGAGCTGGGTCAGTTCATCACGCCTGGTGGCGGGACCGCTCTGAACAATATCTCCTTTGAGAACGCAAGTTCGCTCTCCAGTGCGGCTCGCGGAAGTGCGACCGGTCCAAATGGCACGGCAGATGGAGCCAACATCACAGCCGGTGTGGGAATTGGAACCTTGCGCGCCGCTCAAATCCGATACCTTTTTGACAACTTTTGGCAGGGCAGCACCCCGTCGGCCTGGACGGATCCCACCGTCAACATTCCGGCTTTTCAGCTGGCTGTGTGGGAACTGAGCCACGACTTTAACTTCTCGCTGGTTAATAAAAACGCCTACACCACGGAGTTTTATGTGAACAATTCCGGCAGCCTCACGGGGAACGCAGCGCTGGCTTTCAGCGCGGCAACAACCATGGTGTCAACTGTCAGCTCCGCCAATGTCCAAACAACCTACTCCAGCACCAAATGGAATGTTGTTTTGCTGGAAAATAGTTCTTTTGTTTCCTCACCGGCCAACGGGGTCGTTCAGGATCTGATCTATGCCACAGCCATCACTCCCATCCCCGAGGCGACAACAGTTGCTCTGACCCTGGCAGGTTTGGCCGTTTTGGCCGCACGTCGTCGTCGCTGACGGAAAATTGTCGTCATTTGGGGCCACCTTGGGGGCTGGAGGGCCGGCATTTGCCACTCCAACACAAATATTTTTCAAAAACGCAAGATTTCGTTTGCATCTCCATCAAGCCTGAATAAGCTACCAGTTGCATGAAAACACCGTATCGCAACCTCCTATTTGTTTTGGTTTGCAGTTTCGGAATCACCGCACAAGCTGCTGTGGTTTCCGTAGGCGTTGGAGTTTATTCCCCCACAAACTACTCACGGACGATGAGCCTTGGGCTCCCGAATGGTGGAGCCAGCAATGAAGCTCTGAACGTGCCGGCCACAGGATTCCGGCTCACCCTTCCAGGGAACGTGGAGACGCTTGGATTTTGTATTGAGCTGGGGCAATCCTTGAGCACAGGAAGCACTTATTCCTATGACAATGCCAATTCCCTTTCGAGAGCGGCCCGTGGCAGTGGCACGAAAAATGGATTGGTCGTGGGTAGCGGACGGGGAGCAAATGTGCAAACAGGGTCATCAGGTGGCATTGGCAATCTTCATGCCGCAAGAATTCATTATCTCTTCGACAATTTCTGGGAGAGCAGCACGGCTTCGAGTTGGACCGACCCGACGGTGCGAATTCCGGCTTTTCAGCTGGCCATCTGGGAGCTTTCTCATGACGTCGATTTCTCCCTTGTGAACAACACAGGCCTCACCACGGATTTCTTCGTCACGTCCTCAGTCGCAACAGCCGACGTCTATAATCGAGCGGCCTCTCTCATTGCATCGGTTCAGGGAGCAAATGTCGCGTCAACATACACCAGCTCAACATGGGAGATCACTTTGCTGGAGAACAGCACCTACGCAGCAACAGGAGCGCAGGGCGTGGTGCAGGATTTGGTGTATGCAACAGCCATCACCCAAATCCCTGAAGCCACAACCGCCACTCTGACGTTGGCAGGTTTGGCTGTTTTTGCAGCCCGACGCCGTCGTCGTTTGCAAGCCTGATCCTCAGAGACGCTTGGCGAGCCAGCGGAAGAGCTCGGATACCCAAGGGTGTCCGTCTTTCATCCCAAGCCCGTGACCGCCGTCCTGGTAAATATGGCATTCAAAAGGGACACCCTGAGCTCGCAGGGCCGCAGCAAAGACCAAGGCATTCTCGACTGGCACAGCCGCATCTTCCCATGTGTGCCAAAGAAAGCATGGCGGGGTCGTCGGTGTCACATGCCTCTCCGCTGACAGCTCCTCCATCAAGGCTTGGGGTGGATCTTCGCCCAACAGGTTTTGACGTGATCCGTTGTGGGTTTTTTCGGTCATTGTGATCACGGGATAACAAAGAACGCCGAGGTCCGGACGGGAACTCTCACGCTCGACGGGATCCGGCGAGGAGGGATTTCCATCATCCCACTTGGTGAGCAGCGTCGCTGCCAGATGTCCGCCGGCTGAGGAGCCAATAATAAGGATTTTGTTGGGGTGAAACCCATCCACGGAAGCTCTTGAGCGGACCAAACGCATGGCCCGGGCCGCATCCTCCAGCATGGCAGGGTGGCGATGGCCTTCTGACGCGAGTCGATAATTCAGCACGTAACTCCGGAAGCCATGGAGTTGGAAAAGGCCGGCGTACCCCTCGCCCTCCTGGGAGGAGAGCATTCCATAACCACCGCCCGGAAGGATGAGGACCGCAGCGTCCGTGTGCGTGGTGCCGAAGGGCTCATAGATATCCAACGTGGCGACTGACAGGGCGGTGTTGGGTAGATTCGGGGGATGGACGGGGATCGTGATCATGGACGTCAAGTTTCAAAACGGAGCCGGTTTTCGAGCAAGCGGGAGGCGATAGAGACCGGGATGGTCAGAATAAGGTAGCCCACAGCGAGGGGCAGAAAACTTTCCAAAGTGCTGAAGGTTGCCGAGTTGACCTGCTGGGCGGCGAGGGTGAATTCCGGAATAGCAAGGATGGAGAGCAGCGAGGAGTCCTTGATAATTGAGGCAAATTGACCGGCCAGCGGGGGAAGGGAATGACGTAGCGCCTGGGGAAAAACGATAAATCGATACGTTTGAAGGGTGGTCAGACCAATCGCCCGGGCGCTTTCACGTTGGGAAGCCCCCACACTTCCGATGCCGGCCCGCACAATTTCTGCGATGTAGGCTCCAGAAAACAGGGAGAGCGCAACCACTCCCGCACTGACCCGCTCTTGGTATCCCAGGGCATCGGCAACAACATAAAAACCGAACAACAAAACCACAAGGAGCGGCATCCCACGCACCAACTCGATATAAAGGGTGGCCAACCCTTTCAAGGGAAGAAAAGCCGAGCGCCGTGCGAGAGCGGCAGCTGTGCCAATCAAGAGGCTCAGCACCAATGCGGCGGCCGAGAGCTGAACGGTCAGGAGCCATCCCTTCCAAAAGACCACCCGATAGCCCCAAACCGCCTCCCAATTTTTGGTGGCTCCCGCAAGGAATGCCCAGCAGAGACCTGCCAGAAGAAACAGGCCCAGCAGCGAAAGAACGATTTTGGCCCAGACCGGGGAAGGCGAACGGGGCCGGTCAAAAACCAAGGAACCCCAGTTCGTCATGGAGCCTCTCCAAAATAAATCGAGCGCAGCACGACTTTGTTATGGATCAGCGTCGCATGCGCCGCAAGGGGCACCGCACAGCCTCCTCCCAGCGCCAGCAACAAAGATCTTTCAGCGTTGACGCAGCGGGCCGTGTCCTCGTGATGGATGGCTTTCAGCAAGCCCAGGGTTTCCCCGTCTCCTTCACGGCATTCCAAACCCAGAGCCCCCTGACCCGGTGCCGGAAGCATACCGGGCTCGACGGTCACGGAGAGACCATCCGGCACAATATTGTGTCCAAGCCGGTCCAAACCCGCTTTTGCGAGCACCAAGGCATCGAGGGCCGGGTCTTCAGCCAATTTTTTTAATCGTGTCGGGACATTGCCACGAATGGCGCAAATCCGCAGGCCGGGGCGCAGGTATTCCAGCAGGCTTTCACGGCGGTTGCTGGACGTCGCCACGGTGGCTCCCTCAGGCAAACCGGCAAGGCCACCCGGGTGTTTTGAAACCAGCACATCGGCAAAATCCGCACGCTCGGGGATTGCACCCAGCACAAGCCCATGCGGCAATTCGACAGGAAGGTCTTTCAAGCTATGCACCGCCAAATCAATCTCATGGGACAAAAGCGCCTCCTCAAGCTGTTTGGTGAAAAGTCCTTTGTCCAGGCTCCCGGGATTGGTGAGATCAATGTCCAACCGCTCATCTCCGATGGTTTTGATGATGCGTGTGTCGATGGCGAGGTCCGGGTGTTTTGCCATCAGCAAATCGCGGACGAGGGTTGCTTGAGCGAGGGCAAGGGCACTGCCGCGTGTTCCAAGAATGAGTTTTGTCATGGCCGCATCTGGTAGTGGGTTCGCAGCCATCCCACAAAGGAGCGAACGTGATCCCCGATCATTTCTTCACAACGGTCAAGTTCCCCGCGGCGCACCTCCAGCGTCTGACGCACAATCCCCTCCAACGAATCAATATCGTAAAGGAAAACCCCGTCAATGGCATTGATTTCCGGGTCAGCATCCCGTGGCACCGCGAGGTCGATCACAAAAAGCGGACGACCGCTGCGGGCTTTCATCATGGTGGCAAGCTTTTCCGGGGTGATGATAAAATGCGGTGCCGAGGTCGAGCAAATGAGAATGTCGACATCCGGAAAGGTGTTTTGCCAATTATCGAAATGGATCGCCATGCCACCGATTTCTTCTGCCAGCTTCGCAGCCCGTTCGAAGGTGCGGTTGGAGACAATCACCGTTCGCACGCCCCGGGAAACCAGACTCCGGGCCGTGCGCTCGCTGGTTTCGCCCGCTCCAAGAATCATGACCCGGCGTCCGGTCAGATCACCAAAAATTTTTCCCGCCAGTTCAACCGCAACCGCGCCAACAGACGTGGCCCCGCGGGTGATTTGTGTCTCGGTGCGCACATGTTTGGCCACCCGGAACGCATGCTGAAAAAGTTTGTGCAGGTGGCGGGTGGTGGCGCCGCATTCTGACGCGGCTGTGTAGGCTTGTTTGACTTGGCCGAGGATTTCGGTTTCGCCAATCACCATCGAGTCCAAACCGCTGGCCACCCGGAAAAGATGACGCACACTGCGGGGCGTGTCATGCAGGTAAAGCGGAATCTCCACCCCGGCCCGTTCCCGAAAGAGCTGCGTCAATCCATCTGTGGCTTTGACCGGACAAAGATTGGCCGCATAAATTTCCACACGGTTGCAGGTGGAGAGCACCACAGCGCCTGCCAACCCATCAATGGCCCGCACATCGCGAAGCACATCGGTCATATCCTGCGCCGCCACCGCAAAACGTTCCCGCACGCCCACGGGCGCTGATTCATGATTCAGGCCGGCACAAACAATATTCATGGGCGGCTGGAAAGGTATTGGATGGCAGGCAGTGTCACCAAAGCGGCGGCAAAAACCACAATGGAAGCAAACGCCATGCGACCGGCCGGCAAGGGCCACCATTTGTTCCACACCAGGATGATTCCATAAATGGCCCACAAACCCAGCGATCCCCAGAATTTGATGGTATTAACCGGCATGGCGCTCAGCAGCCCGGCCAGAAAACCAGCCGTCAGAACCACAAATCCAAAAAGCAAGAGGCGGCGATTGGCCGTTGCGAGGTCACTGATGGGAGGCAATCCATGCAACAGTGATGAAAATCGCCTGGCCTTGAGTTGATGTTCCTGGACCAAGTACATGGCCCCTGCCAAACACGCCAACCCAAATCCCCCATAAGCAATCATGGAGAGCGCCGCGTGGGTTTCCACCCAGGGATTCAGGGCCTGCCGGACAACCGGTTCACGGGAAATCGGCGAAAACAGGGCTATCAATAAGAGCGCCAAGGCCAACGGCGAGGTGAAAGCCCCCAGGAGCGAGAGCCGATAGGCCGGTCCCACAGCAAGATAGATCAATACCAGCGACCAACTCTGAAACACCAACACATCATAGAGGCTATTCAAGGGGCAAGACCCCTCCATCCCACCTCGCAAATACAGCGACCAACTCGTCAAAACAAATCCAACAATGATAGCCCCCAAACTGAAAGCCCCCGTCCAGCGCCGGGTGCGTGCCAATCCTTGAGCCGCCGCAACAAAAGCCAGCGCGTAACTCGCTGAAGCGGCATATAAAAGGGTTTGGTCCATGAGGACACCCAAGATATAAGGATCACGAACGGGAATCAAATTTTAAGGAACGCATTCTTTTGCACCTTGATAAGGAGTTGGAGCGACATTCCCAAAAGCTCGAAGGCAAAAATTTTTGATCCACATGCTTGAGTGCCGTCAGGGGTGCGGATAAAACAAACCGATGTCGATCCGCACACGTTTTGCCCCCTCACCCACTGGTTTCCTTCATGTTGGAGGGGCCCGCACCGCGCTTTTTAATTGGCTCTACGCCCGGAAGTTCGGTGGGAAGCTGATTCTTCGTATCGAGGACACGGACGAAAAACGCAACACAGAAGAGGCGCATGCCGTGATTTATCAGGGCCTTTCCTGGCTCGGGATCGATTGGGACGAAGGCCCGGACAAAGGGGGGGACTATGGACCATACCGTCAGAGCGAGCGCAATGAGATCTACACAAAACATTTCGAAAAACTGAAAGCCGACGGACACCTTTACGAGGATGGCGGGGCCTTTCGATTCCGCTCACCAAGAAAAACCGTGCAGGTGGAGGATTTGGTTTGCGGGAAGATTGCGTTTGATATGTCAAACCCGGCCACCCATCCCGATATGACCATCCGCCGGCCTGACGGGTCATGGATTTTTCATTTTGTGAATGTGGTGGACGACATTGAAATGAAGATGACCCACGTGATCCGTGGCGAGGATCATCTTTCCAACACCCCCAAACACATCGAGCTGTACCAGGCTCTTGGGGCTGAGCCTCCAAAGTTTGCGCACATCCCGCTCATCTTGAACAAAGAAGGCAAAAAGCTGAGCAAGCGGGATGGCGGCTCAAGCATCACGCACTTTATTGACGGCGGATATGTTCCCGAGGCGGTTGCAAATTATCTTTGTCTTCTCGGTTGGTCACCCAAGGATAACCGCGAGGAGCTTTCCGTTGCAGAGATTCTCGAACTGTTCGACCTCAGCGGCATCAACCGCCGCAATGCGATCTTCGATTTGGATAAATGTTTTTGGCTCAATGGCCAGCACATCCTGCACATGGATCCGGCACGTTTTGTGGAATTGGCGAAGCCGTACATTGATCAAGCGGAAGTCCTTTATGGCACCACTGAGGCACTGGCTCCCGTATTGGCACTCGCTCAACCCAAAATCAAACATCTCAGCGATCTCCCGGCGTGGGTTTCGTTTTTTTTCACGGAGGACTTCCCGGTGGACCCCGAAGCCTCAGAAAAAGTTCTCCAAAAGGAAGGCGCAAAGGGGCGGATCGAGGCCTTGTCAGCCGCTTTGAATGCGCTCTCTGACTGGAACCATGCCGCCTTGGAGACAACTCTGAAAGCGACCGCAACCGCGTTGGGAGTTAAAGCCGGAGAACTCGTTCACCCCGCGCGCGTGGCCGTCAGTGGACGCTCGGTTGGTCCCGGCCTCTACGAAATGCTGGAGTTGCTCGGTAAAGAACGCGTGCTGGCAAGGCTCGCCCGTGCGGCGGCTCAGGCTGCTTAGAAAGGCGGGCCTCCATTGGCAGGGCGCGTCCGTCCTCCTTCGCCAGGGCTTCGGAGGACACGGTCCCTTGACAGCCGACGTATCTCTGCTCAGGCAACGGACGGCGAGGGACCGCCATCCCTACCAGCCAATGACCTCTTCGCGTGTGCGCCAGCTTCACTCCGGGTGGGGCGCGTCAGTCCCTTGACCGCCGACGTCAAGTCCACAACTTTAATTTTTAGTTTGCGCGCTGGCGATTTGATCCGAGTATTCATGCTTCGAAATTCTCGAATCAAAAAACCCATGAACAAAACCATCCCTCTCATCAGTTCCGAAGTCTCAGGTCCCCTTGGAATCATTCACCTGCCCCGTCTTTGGCAAAAGTCCTCGTTGGAAGCCGCCGGCAAATTGCATCCCGACTATCCGGGCGCCGGCCAGGGTTACGACCAAATGCTTCTTGATGCCCTTGGCATTAATCGTTCCAAGTTTCTGGAATTCATCAAAACCGAACGTCCCAGCTACGTGCAGTTGGAGGCCTGGGTCAAAGCCTATCCCGGAGCCAAACTCGACAAGGCCTCGATCTTCAAAGCCAACACGGCCACACGTGGCTACATCCACGATGACGCCACCCGCAAAGCCATCCTTGACTCGGTGGGTTTAGCAGATGACGGAAGTGTGAATCCGGGAGCGATTGACCTGAACAATCTTGATGATTGGGGCGCTTTTTGGAACCAGGAACTCAGAGGCTGATTGGCTCACAACTGAGCCCGGCTGGCTTTCTGATCGGAATACAGTGCCACCAAAGCCGCGCCGATGGCTTGAGAAAGCTCGCCTAGCGAGGCGGGGACAATGCGCAGGGTTTGTCGTTGCACCGGCCAGAGCCATGGCTCGGCGGAGGCATGAATTGTGGTGAGGTAGCGGGTGCGGAATTCCTCAGTGGTCGAGTGGGGATCGATGAGGCCTCCCCCGATCACAACAAATTCAGCGTCCAAGGCCATGGACAGGTTGGCCACGTGGATGCCCAGGGCTTTGGCTTGGAGATCAAAAATTTCCAAGGCCAGAAGATCGCCTTTTTGTGCAAGGCCGCGGAGCGAGAGGGCTTTTTCTTTGTCAGGAGCCACGGAGTGGGCCAGTGCATGATCCGGGTATTTGGGCAGGAGATAATCGAGATATTGCGGCAGACCGGAGATGGTTGTGTAGGCTTCAAAGCAACCCCAGGTCCGCCCACAACCACAAACAAAAGGAGGCAACCCGAGCAAGTGGATCGGTGCCGGCATGTGACCAGCCTCCATCCCAGCCAGGGTGTCGCCATCCAATGGCAGACCATCCGCTCCCACATAAGCGGCACCAAGACCTGAGCCGGGCGCAAGAAGAATCACCGAAGCGGACTTGCCTCCCCTCGCCTGAGCCGCCTCGGCCACGCCCCCGTAATTTCCATCATTCCCGGCAACCACCGGAATGGTCCGACCGGCCGCCTTGGACAGCGCTTTTTCATAGTCGGCCCGGAATTCCCAGCCGGCAAAAGATGCCGGGAGGTTTGCCGTGCGATCAAGAACCCCATAACTCTGATAGGGTCCGGGCATGGCAAGCCCCGCACCGCGAACCTGCTCCCAGGAAAGCTTATTGTCGGCCAAAAATTTCTCTGCGCCGGCCACCCAGCCGATCACCACAGCTGCCGTTCCATTCTGGGAATTGGTGGAGCTTTGAGAGAGGTTCAGAGTGACCGGGGACCCGTCTTCAAACACGCCGCAGGTTTTTGAGGTGGTGGCCCCACTGTCAGTTCCGAGGTAAATATCTTTCATGGACCATAACTTTCACAGAATTGCAATGGGCCGTGCAAGGCAACAATGATGGGGAAAAATTTCGAGCTTTCCAGCCGGAAGGGGATGGGTATTTTAGCAGCCTGTGAGTTACCGGGTTTTTGCACGCAAATATCGTCCCCAAACGTTCGAAGACGTCATTGGACAGGAACACATCACCCGCACGCTGCAAAATGCCATCCGTGAGAGTCGGGTGGCCCAGGCGTATATGTTTGTGGGACCCCGCGGAATCGGCAAAACATCGACGGCCAGAATTCTGGCGAAAGCCCTCAACTGCGAGGAGGGACCCACCGCCAATCCCTGCGGCAAATGTGGATCCTGTCAGGAAATCACCGAGGGCCGGAGCCTGGATGTTTTGGAAATCGACGGGGCGAGCAACAATGGCGTCGAAAATATCCGGGATCTCCGGGAAAACGCGGCCTATTCCCCGGCCAAAGGCCCCTACAAAATCTATTTGATTGATGAGGTTCACATGCTGAGCACAGGAGCCTTCAACGCGTTGCTCAAGACGCTTGAGGAACCCCCCGAACACGTGAAGTTCATCTTTGCCACCACAGAAGCCCAGAAAGTACCGGCCACCATCACCAGCCGGTGTCAGCGGTTCGACCTCCGCCGGATTCCCACGGATGCGATTGCCTCTCACCTGGGAACCATCGCACGCAGTGAAAAAGTGTCCTTGGAGGCAGCTGCCGGCGAAGCCATTGCGAGGGCTGCGGAAGGAGGATTGCGGGATGCAGAGAGCATGTTGGATCAGGCCGTTGCTTTTTGTGGCGACTCGATCACCGAAGAAGGCGTGATGTCGATTTTTGGTTTCACCTCTCGCCAATCCGTTTCCGGCCTGGTCGGGTTTATCCTGGCTCATGATGTGGCAGCTGCCTTGCGCACCATTGAGGAGCAGGCGGAAGCCGGGAAAGATCTGTCACGCCTCCTGGGTGATGTCACCGCCCATGTGCGGGACCTGCTGGTGAAAGGGGTTTCATCAGATGCCCCGGCCAGACGCGAGCAATTTCTGATGCTTCTCGACCATTTTGCGGAAGCCGAGCAACGCATGAGGTGGGCCCCTGACAAAAAGCTGCAATTTGATGTGGCCGTGATCAAAGCGATTCATCTGCTGGGTCAGGCAAGTTTGGATGATGTCCTGGAAGCCCTCACGGCCCTTCGGTCCGGTGAGATTCCTCCTCCCCGCATCGCACCGGCTTCCAAAACCGCCGTTGTGCCCGCTCCAAGCAGGGACGTCGCGGAAAGCCGCAAGAATCCTGCACCAGAGGAAAACCCCGCCCCGACCGGCGCGGGGAGTGTCGAGGCTACCCCCGCCGTGGAGCCCCGGCCCCAAACGACAAATTCTCCTACGGTCCAAGCCCGCGAAGAAGAAGCCATCGATGTGTCCGTGGCGTGGGACAAAATTGCCTCCGGCTACTCCAAATCCCTGATTTATCGCTGGCTTTCAGGGGGGATTTTTCAGGGAGCTGAGGATGGGATTGTCCGCGTGGCCCTGCCACCGTCGTCCAAAGAGGGCATGGAATCCCTCATCGGCGAAAGCGGCCGAAAGGAAGCTGAAGGAAAACTCACGGAAGTGCTCGGCAAAAAAGTGAAGCTCCACTTGGTCGTTGGTGATGTGCCGGAACCGGAGACGGTTACGGAAGACGAGCCCGAAATTGAAGAGCCTGAAAAGGCCTCCGAGCCACCTCCCCCTCCAGCAAATCCTGCGGACGATTTCAAAAACGACCCGCTCATCCGGAAAGCCCTAGAAATTTTTGCCGCAGAAATTCAAACCACCTGATAATGACCACACTATGAATATCCAAAAAATGATGAAACAAGCCCAGCGCATGCAGGAAGACCTTGCTGCGGCGCAGGCCGACCTTGCCACCAAAACTCTCGAGGCCACGGCCGGCGGTGGAAAAGTCACGGTGACCGCCAGTGGTGCAGGAGACATTTTAAAAATCAAAATTGATCCGTCTGTGGTTGATCCCTCGGATGTTGATATGCTGGAAGATCTTGTTCTGGCCGGGGTCCAGAAAGCGCAAGAGGACGCGCGGGAGCTCGCTGCGTCTGATATGAAAAAAATCACAGGTGGCCTGAATATCCCCGGCCTTTCGATCTGATGAGTGTTTGCCCGGACAGTTGGATCAGACGGATGGCCGTTGAGCGGGGAATGATCGAGCCCTTCATCGACCAACAGGTCAAACAGCTCGAAAGCGGCACGCGGGCAATCAGCTACGGACTTTCGAGTTACGGTTACGACCTGCGTGTCTCGGATGAGTTCAAAGTTTTCACCAATGTTTTTAACACGGTCGTGGACCCAAAAAACTTTGATGACCGGTCCTTTGTGGACATCCAATCGGACATTTGTATTGTGCCTCCCAACTCATTTGCCTTGGCGAGGAGCGTGGAATATTTCCGCATTCCCCGAGAGGTCCTCACGATCTGTGTGGGCAAATCCACGTATGCCCGTTGCGGCATCATTGTGAATGTCACTCCCTTCGAGCCCGAGTGGGAGGGCCACGTGACCTTGGAAATCTCCAACACCACCCCGCTGCCCGCAAAAATCTATGCCAATGAGGGACTCGCCCAGGTTGTCTTTTTTCATGCCCGCGAAGTTTGCGAAACCAGCTACGCCGACAGAAATGGCAAATATATGAAACAACGGGGCATCACCGTTCCAAGAATCTAAAACCTATGAAAATCGTCATCATCTCAGGAACCAACCGGCCAGGAAGCAACACACGAAAAGTGGCTGCCCTCCTCGAGGGTTTTTACAAAGCTGCCGGTGCTACACCGGAAATCCTTGACCTCGCGAATCTGCCAGCCGCCATTTTTCTGCCCTCCAGCTACGCTGAAAAACCGGACTCCTTTGCGGCCTTCTCTGACACCGTCCTCGCAGCTGACGGCCTCCATGTCGTGACGCCGGAATACAATGGGTCGCTCCCCGGCGTGCTGAAATATTTTATTGATATGCTGCCATTTCCAGAAAGCTTCGAAGCACGCCCGGTGGCGTTCACCGGCCTCGCAGCGGGCCAGTGGGGAGCCCTTCGCCCGGTCGAACAGCTTCAGGCTATTTTCGGTTATCGCAATGCCCACATCTTTCCCACGCGGGTTTTTCTGCCGCTCGTGGGAGGACTGATTTCAGAAGAGGGTCGAATCACGGATGATGGGATTTCCGATCGTCTCCATGCGCAGGCCGCCGGTTTCGCAAGCTTTGTTGGAACGTTGAAGGCCGGCTAGCGAAACTTTTGGATCAAACTCCAAACTGCCACAACAACCGCTCCCGCAAGCACTCCAAAAATCCCGTTCAGCAAGAGCGGGCCAATGGCCTCCAAAGTGCCACCAACCAGAGGAATGGTATGCAAACCATGAGCCAGGTGTTCGATGGCATGGTGCACGGCAGGAATTCCATGAGTGAGGATTCCCCCTCCCACGAGAAACATGGCAGCTGTCCCCAGCACAGACAGCGTTTTCATCAGCCAGGGGGCCGCTGAGACTATCAAGCGTCCAAGCGCTCCGAGCAAAGGCGAGGCAGGCCCCTTCACCGCAGCTAGATACACCCCGAGATCATCCAATTTCACGATGCCTGCGACCAACCCGTAAACACCGATCGTCATAACAACGGCAATCGCGGAGAGCACAAGAAGTTGGGTCAGAAAAGCGGCTCCGGCGACAGTGCCAAGGGTGATCGCAATAATTTCCGCCGAGAGAATAAAATCGGTGCGTATGGCCCCTTTGATTTTGTCTTTCTCAAGAGAAGCTGTCAGCAGATTGGCAGAGGCCTCGGCGGCGTCGTGATGAGGGACCTTCACAAAAAACTTATGGAGCAATTTTTCCGCACCTTCGAAACAGAGGTAAAGTCCACCAATCATTAAGAGCGGGGTGACTGCCCAGGGAAGTGTCGCGCTGATCGCCAAAGCCGCAGGCACCAGAATCAGTTTGTTCACCGCGGACCCTTTGGCCACCGCAAACACGACCGGCAACTCGCGCTGAGACGCCACTCCGGCCACCTGCTGGGCATTCAAAGCCAGATCGTCCCCGAGCACTCCGCTGGTTTTTGCAGCTGCCGCTTTCGTTAATACCGAAACATCATCAAGAATCGCCGCGATATCATCCAACAAAAGTAACAAGCTTCCTCCGGCCATAATATGAACCCTGCATTAACAGCACTCCCCCGCCAAGGCAACTGTCAGAAATAAAATTCAGTTCCCCACGTCCTCCAAATTCACGCCCATGGTCTCGATGCGGAATTTCCATGTCACAAGGGCACCCAGGAGACAAGTTCCGACCAGAATATAAAGCAAGGGAGCGGTCCCAATCTCACTTAGCAAAACAGGGAACAAAAACGCTGTGGCCACGGCTCCAATTTTGGCGAAGGAGGCCGCAAATCCGGCCCCCGATCCACGGATCTTTGTTGGGAAAACCTCCCCCGCGATCAGATAGGTCATCGCGTTGGGGCCCAGGTTGGTCATGAAGTTAAAAAGCATAAACCCGGCAAAGATCAGGATGGTTTGCCCGGTGCCGGGAGCCAGGTGAGTGGAGAAAGCAGCAAGCAGCAACCCGACCGCACACCCGAAAAACCCGAAAATCTGGAGTCTCATTCTCCCCAAACGGTCAGCAAGAAAGATAGCAAAGATGATTCCCACCAGAAGCAACACATCAAGGAAGGCCGCGCCTTTGGCGGCAATCATGTCATTGTGAATCACACCCGAAAGATTTTGTTCATGGACATTGGTATGTCCCAGAATCGTCACGAGGATTGTCGGAGTGAAGATTCCAATTCCGTAGGTTGCAAGATCCTGGAGAAACCACGGGACGGAGGCCAGGATCGTGGCGCGGCGGTGCTTGGCATTAAAGAGTTTTCCAAACTTGGACTTACGGCGCTCGTGTTCGGGTTCATTGTCCAGAACGGCTTCGAGTTGGATTTTTGTGGGATATTGAGGGCTGCGACGAAGCAGGCGAAGGGTCGCTTTTTCGGCTTCGGCGATCCGGCCCCTTGAGATCAACCACTGAGGGCTCTGTGTGACAAAAAACCGCCCGATCACCACCAAAATCGTGGGAATGATCGCCGTGGCATACATCAACCTCCAATCGGAAATGTCCTCATGGGTCTTCAGGATCATGTAGCCGACCACTGTCCCCGCTAGAGCTCCCACGGCTTGAAAGGCAAAGGCACTCAAAACCAGCCGCCCACGGCAATTGCTGGGAATGCTTTCTGAAATCACAAGGTGGGCAACCGGATAATCGCATCCAAGCGCCAGTCCCATTCCGAATAGAAAAATCAGAAGCAAAGGAAATGTCGGACTGATGGTCACTGCCACAAGGAACCCGAGAAAGATGATCATCTCCGCGATAAAAAGCTGCTTCCTTCCAAAATGATCAGCAAGCCCCCCCAGCGCGGTGGCCCCCACCAAAATTCCTAACAGCGTGGCCGCCCCGACCATCCCCTTGTCCGCGGCCCCCAGATTGAATTCCAGAGCAATGAGCGGAAGGGCCACCCCGGTCATAAAAACCACCAACCCCTCAAAAAATTTGCCTGCCGTGGCCAGCCCCCAGATTGACCACTGCATCCGGGTCATCGGGACTTCCGGGATGCTCGTGCCGTCGGCCCAAACCGGGGTTTCGTCAATATAATCCTGAACCGACTTCGCGCTTTCCAAACTCACCCCGCCCAAAGTGCTTTTTCCACCGCCCTTGGCAATCTCAATCTTGTGACGGTTTTGTCACACGCTGTGCGTCTTGCACAAACGGATCGGTCGGATCGGTCGGATCTTTAGATTGGAAGAGTGCCCTTGCTCTCCGGATAGCTCGTGCAACCCCAAAACTGGCTGCCGGGTGTCTTTCCTGCCTTCTCAGTTCGGAGTGCCATCAGCCCGCGGCACTGCGGGCAAGCTGGCGGCTTGAGATCGGACTGATTGGTCGGATCCAACGGATCAGTCCGATCTTTTTTCCGCTGTCTGAGCCGCTCGGTGGCCAGTTGCTCAGCATAGCCGCCATCTTCGATGAAGACTCTCTCAAGCGCAGCGATCTGGCGGTCGAGCAGATAATTCGCCTGGTGGATGAGGCAGATGATCGCGTTCGCGCGAATTGCGGGGTTGTCCGCTTCGAGCCAGCGAGCATAGAGAGCAAAGCGCTCAGAATCCGACAGATCCGTCGCGTCAGTCCGATCTTTGAGGCCCCGTGCCACCGCACGCACAGCGCTGGCCTCAAAGCTATCAGGAGACCAAAGAGGCAACCGGCGGTGCCGCAGAAAGTCTTCGTAACCGAGGAGCAACTCCTCAAGGCTGGAGCGGGCCACGTTCATCAACCGCAGTTCGGTTTGCGATGAAGCTGCGGAGGCGCGGCTTCCCTCGGCAATGTTCTGGTGACCGGAGCGCGCCGCCTGGACCATCTGGTCCACCGTGCGCGACCGCGAATCCAGAAATTTTCGCAGAACCAGTAGGTCGCATCATAGATGAGCGTCGCGGACTGAAAGCTGGCCGTGCTGCGATATCCACCGCTCGGACGCAGCTTTTTGCGGGGCTCTTTCATAAGATCCGTCGGATAAGTCCGATTAGACTGATCGGTCCGATCTGTCCTGGCAAGCGGCCATCGCAACCGGATTCCCCACCCCTCGATACCGATCTGGATGGCACGTGAGAATCAAAATTTGCAGGCTCTCAGCTTGCGCAGCGAGGACGTCAAGAACACGTTCTTGTCGAATGGGGTCGGTGTTCACCAAGACATCGTCCAGAATGAGAACCTGCGGTTCGTCGCTGGCAAGTTCCTGGGCTACGGCGAGGCGGAGGCAGAGAAGAAGCTGTTCTTTGGCTCCTTGGGAGAGTTGGTCAAAAGTGTGGATTTCGTCACGCGTGCGTCCGATTCCGGCGACTTGCAAATGTTCGTCGAGGAAAACCTTGCGGGTGGATTCTCCTGTGAGTTCTGCGAAGGCGGTTGTTAGGCGGTTTTCCAAGGGGGTCAGCACCGCTTTGGTTGCGGCTTGTTTGCGGTGTTCGATGAGGTCATGGGCGACGCGCGCACACCAGGCCTGACTGCGGGCGGTGTCACGACGGAGGATGGCTTCGGCTTTTCGTTCCTCCAGTCCGGTTTCGCGCGAGTAGAGACCCTGACCGCCGAGCGTTTGGAGAATGGCACGAGCCTGGTCACGGTCGGTGCGGCGGGATTGCAGTTCGTTGGCGATTTGCTGGAGGGAGGCAGCGGCTCGTTTGTTGCGCTCGGGAAGTTTTTCAAAATCGGACGGCAGGTTTTTTTCAGTAACGACCACGCGGGCCTCGGCTTCAGCGAAGGCAATTTGGGCAGCTGTTTTTGCCGGATCGATGCCCTCGGGATAACGGGCATTGAGGTCTTTGATCCGGGTCTCGAGGATACGGAGACGAGCTTCGTGTTCTCCGGCGAGTTTGGTGGTTTCCTGAACCTTCTCAACCGCAGCGCGCTCATCGGTGCGGAGTTGGGTAAGCTGTTTGGTGAACTGAGCGAAGGACTTTTCGGCAGCGGGGACCGCTTCGGATTGCATGGCTTCGGCGGTTTCGAGGTCAGTGAGACTGAGAGCTTCTTCGTCAGCAGTTGGATGCAAGGAACCGGTCAGTGTTTCGGCCCGGTGTTTGGCGGATGCAGCGGCTTCCCGAAGAGCCTCGAGGTTTTTGTGATCGCCAAGATGCGGGGCCAACCCGGTGGTTGCGGCCTTGATCCGGGCGTCCAGCTCTTTCCTTGTGGCAACCGCCTCGCGGGCGGCGTCCAGGGTTGAAACTCCGGCTTGCTGCAAGGCCTCAGAGAGGGCTGTCTCAGCTTGAGCGAGATCGGAAGCCGCCCCTTGGGCATCCTGTGACCCGGAACGAATGAGCACGCGTCCCCAGCCTTCGAGTTGGAGATCCAAAGCACGCGGGCTTTGCAGGCGATGGGGCTGGCCGGCTGGAAGTTGCTTGTGTTCGGCGCTGGAGTCGCCGAGGTTTTTGACCACGGCATCGAAATCAGGGGTCAGTTCCACGGTGAGTCCGAGGGCCATGAGTTGCGCCCGGAGGGTGCGGACGGATTCGGATTGGTCCTCCAATTTGCGAAGCTGGGCCGGAGTGATCGATGGCAGGGCCGTACGCTGCGATTCCAGCACCGCAATTTCGTTGGTGGCCGCTTCGACCTTTTCGACCTGCTTTGCCAACACCCCAGCGTCGGCATTCAATCGGCGCAATTTCAGGAGGTCCCGCAGGCGCTGATGGCTGGAGCGGAGAGTTTCCAGGTGTTTTTCGTGCCCTGGCTGTTCCGCTTGTTGACCGTCCAGGCGGGCGCGAAGCTCTGTGAGGGTTTGCTCGCACCCTTTTGCTGATGAGAGCGACTGGACGAGGGCCACCTTGGTTTCCTTATGTTCGCCGTGAAGGCGGGAGAGGGTCTCCGCATCAGCTGCGAGGACGGTAAGTTTTTCTTTGGCCGAAGTCAGAGCCTGTCTGCGGGCAGAGAGTTCTCCACTCAGGCGTTCCGCAGCCAGGGCGTGCTCACGAAGAGCGGCGGCCGTGGTCGAATGCTCCGTGTGTTCCCTCTCCAATCGGAGGACTTCCGCCTCGCTCTGCTGATGCTGTCGGCGCGTTTCTTCCAATTTTTCGCGAGTGGTGCGAATCTCAGCAAGCGCTGTTTCGATGGCTGTGAGATCATCTTCCGCGATGCGGAGTTGTCCACCCGCGCGCGGCTGACCGCTTGCGGTGATCATGGCATCGGCAGCGGATGCCAAACGGACACGAAGTTCTTCGATAACCGGATCCAATTCCACCCGGGCGAGGCGGGAGCGAACCCGCTGGCCGACCTCCGGATCGTCAAGGGCCGGCCATTGGGTGACCTCTCCCTGACGCGCCCAAAGGAAACCCAGAAATCCCCAATGCTCCGGCTTGGTTGCACCTCGACCGGGAAGCGAGGAATTGAGCATGCCCTGAACGCGCTGATCGGCGTCATCGGCCTCGGCCAGAAGTTCCCAAATACCGGACCGCAATTGGGAAAGCCGGCTTTCGGGCTTTTGGAGAAATGTTTTGGCGATGCGAAAGTGGCCCCCGCCGGTTTCGAACTCGACGGTGACGCGGGGAGCCAACGAAGTTCCCGCAGGCTGGAGGGCTTTGATTTCGTCACTCTTGGTCGTGTGGCGGTCGAAAAGCGTCCGGGCGGCGGCTTGGAGCGCGGTGGATTTTCCGGATTCGTTTGGGGCGGAGATAATATTGAGGCCGGGACCAAAAGGACCGACAAAAATTGTCTCCCGGAAGCGGCCGACATGGGTGAGTTCCAGGGAGTGGAGAATCACGAGGCCACCTCCTGAAGTGTTTGGAATAGCGTCTGACGGAGCCCCGCAAACCACTCGGGACTGAGTTGGGCCAGGTCGATTTTTGACGGAGCCAGCAGGGTTTGAGCCTCGGTGAGGGTCAGGGGCGTCATGGCTTGTTCACCTACAGAAGTCACCGAGCCCGTCGCGAAGGCTTCCAGTTGGTCAATGTCCGCCAACACCTGCGCGAGAATGGGATGACGGGCCTGGAGGTCCGCGCGTTCTGCGGTGCTGAGCGCGATGCGCGTGGCATCGATGATTTGATACAGGAAAAACCCCTCGCCTGCGTTAGCCAGTTCAGCTTTCACCTCCGCCACAACCTGAGGCGAAACACTGCCCGAGAGCGTGATCCGCAGGACAGTTTTTGCGGCGTTGGCCCGGAGGCCGGCTAACCCCTGACTCAGCGAGGATTGCGAAGATTCTTGTGTGAGGAAGTCCAAATTGAGCGAGCGCCACGTGAGCGTTGCCACGTTCAACGCCTCGACCCGCGGAAGGATTCCGGGACCATCAATCTCGACACAGGCCACGTTGCCGCTCCTGTCGTTGGAAAAGCGATCCGGTTCGGGAGTGCCCGGCATCACGATGCGTCCTCCATCTGTTCCGTCAAGCCAGTTGTGCCAGTGGCCGATGGCCAGATAATCCAGACCGGCCCTCGAGGCCGCGTTGAGGGCAATGGGAAAATCATTGGGCTGGTGTTTTCCTTCAATCGCCAGCGCGCCATGCGATATACCAACCTTGATTCGGTCAGCCGGAAGGCCCCTCGCAAGGTCCATCAGTTTCTGGGTCGGATCGGTCGTGGACAATTTTTGTGACAGCGGTGAGGCCAGCAAAAATGCCCCGTTGAGGTCGACCGTTCCAGGTTCGCGGAAGACATGGACATTGGCCGGAGGATTCAAAAAGGCCTTGCGATTCCACACCGATTCCGGACCAGAGACCGGGTCGTGATTACCGGGGAGAATAAAAATTTGTATCTCTGGAAAATCCTCAAAAATGGAGACAGTCTGCGAAACCAGATCATCGCTGACCTGATTGTCTTCAAAGAGATCTCCGGCAATCAGAAAAATGGTGATCGCCCTTTCACGTGCCAATTTTAATGTGTTTCGAAGGGTGGCCAGACGCGCCGCACGAAGCGCCTCAGCCTTCTCTCCAAACTGACGAAACCGGGCACCGAGTTGCCAATCAGAAGAATGGATAAACCTCAACATGTTCGTGCCCGGGATGGATGTGGCATGTTTTTCAAACTCTTAATCGGCATGCTCTTCGTTGTGGATAGGAAACAGCTGTGGATTTGTCGACTCATTTGGCGGGACCGGGCAGGATTTAAAATTGTCAACCCTGGGAGGAGCGGTATGGTTGTCGTCTCCTCCCATGATTCCCATTGATCTCTCTGAAAAAACCGCTCTCATCACAGGGGCATCGCAAGGCATTGGCGCCCAAATTGCACGCACGTTTCATCAAGCTGGCGCGACGGTGGTTTTGAATCATCCGGGCTTTGCTTCGACGGGTGAGGACGCAGAGTTGATTGCCTCGGAGCTCAATCTTCTCCGCACGGACAGCGCCCATATCCTGGCGGCGGATATCTCAAAACCCAATGAGGTCGAGGCGATGATGTCGGAGATTGGAAGCCGTCTTGGTGGCCTGGATTTTTTGATCAACAATGCAGCAATCCTCAAGGACCGCACGATCTCCAAGATGAGTCTTGAGGAATGGGATGCTGTTTTGGATGTGAACCTTTCGGGGGTTTTTTATTGCTGCAAGTATGCTCTGGAAATTTTGCGGAACGAAGGGGCCATTGTGAGTTTTGGAAGCATTGCTGCGATCCAGGGTTTTTATGGTCAGGCCAATTATGCAGCCGCAAAAGCGGGGGTCCAGGCGATGATGCGTGTTCTCAGCCGTGAGGCGGCGAGGCGTCAGATCCGCGTGAACGCCGTTGCTCCCGGCGTGATAGAAACCAGCATGGCCGCCACCATTCCGGAAAACGTCCGGCAGGAAATGCTAAAAAACGTCCCCCTCGGTCGTTTTGGCAAACCCGGGGAAGTGGCCAACACGGTGCTGTTTCTCTGTTCTCCCCTGGCATCCTACATCACCGGCCAAACCATCGAGATCAACGGTGGATGGAGAGGGTGACGCCCCTTTCCTGAAGGTTTTCCCCGCATGCGATCCAACACACTGATCAGCACCGCTGAAGAAGCTGTTGCCGCCATACCCAACGGAGCCACTGTGGCAGTTGGGGGCTTTGTGGGAGCCGGTCATCCTGAGATGCTGACCGCAGCATTGGAGCGTCGCTTCCTGCAAACCGGCACCCCGCAAGATCTGACCCTTTATTATTGTGCCGGACAGGGAGACCGTCGGGACCGCGGGCTCAATCATCTGGCGCATCGCGGACTCGTGCGTCGTGTGGTCGGCGGCCATTGGAATCTGGCCCCCAAGCTTGGAGCCCTTGCACTTGCAAATGAAATCGAGGCCTACAATTTCCCTCAGGGCGTGCTCAGCGTCCTGCTCCGGGAGATCGCGGCAAAACGTCCCGGCATATTCACCCAAGTGGGGTTGAACACATTTATTGACCCTGTGAATGGCGGTGGACAGCTGAATGAAAGAACACGTGAAGCCCTTGTGGAAAGGGTCCTGATTGATGGGAAAACCTGGCTGCGTTATAAATCGATGCCCATCACAGTGGGTCTCATTCGAGCCACCAATGCGGATGCAAAGGGAAATCTCACCATGGAACGGGAGGGCCTCATTGGTGAGGTGTTGCCCATTGCCCAGGCGGCAAAAAATCATGGCGGCATTGTCATTGCGCAAGTCGAAAAAATTGTGGATCGCATCGATGACCCCAAGTCCGTGCGGGTTCCCGGGATGCTTGTGGATTTCCTTGTTGTGTCAGGAGGAAAAGAACACGATCAAACCTTCGGGGAGGTTTTTAATGCCTCTTATGTCACAAGCGGCCACGACACCGGTGCCATCCCGCGGCTTGACTTTTCCGAGCGCCAGATCATCGGTATCAGAGCCCTTCAAGAGGTCCGCCAGGGAGACATTGTGAACCTCGGGATTGGCCTTCCGGAGACGGTCGCCATGGTTGCAGCGCAAACCGGACGGCTTAAGGAGTTCACTCTCACGGTGGAAAGCGGACCCATCGGTGGTGCGCCAGCATCCGGCCTGAGCTTTGGGTGCAGTCACTTTCCCGAAGCCATCGTCGATCAACCGTCCCAGTTTGATTTCTATGATGGAGGCGGACTGGATGTGGCGGTGCTGGGAGCGGTCGAGGTGGATGCCGGGGGCAGCGTAAACGTCACCAATTTTGCCGGGCGCTTTGCCGGGGTTGGCGGATTCACCAACATTGCCCAGAGCGCTCGAAGGCTTGTGTTTTGCTGCACCTTTCGCGCCGGGGACTTAAAGATCTCCAGAGATGATGGCAAGCTGCGCATCGCGACTGAGGGACGTCATGCAAAGTTTGTGAGGCAGCTGCAACAAATTTCTTTCCATGGTCCTTCTGCCATGACCCAGGGACAGCAAGTCCTCTTCGTGACAGAGCGCGCTGTCTTTGAACTGACGCCTGATGGCCTGCTCCTCGTTGAAATCGCCCCGGGCATTGACTTGCAACAAGACGTGCTTGATCAAATGGAATTCACGCCGAAAATCTCCTCCGCCCTGCGATCCATGCCTCTTCCCACCGATTTATGAAACCCGTATCCATCGTCGCTTGCAAACGCTCTGCCATTGGCCGCTTTGGAGGCGGCTTAAAGTCTATTTCTGCCACCGATCTTGCCTTGGCTGTCGCCGAAGACGTGGTCCCCGAAGCGCTGCGCTCTGAGGTCGGGCAGGTGATTCTCGGGCAGGTGATTCAAGCGGGAACCGGTATGAATGTCGCCCGCCAGACCGGATGGAAGCTTGGCCTCCCGGAAGCAACGCCCGCTTACACGGTGAACATGGTTTGCGGGTCATCGCTCAAAGCGGTGGCGTTGGGGGCTGATGCCATCCGGCTTGGAGAAAGTGAGTTGGTCCTCACCGGCGGCGTTGAGGTCATGAGCCGCGCCCCCCACTACGCGTTGGATTCCCGCTGGGGCAAAAAACTCGGCAATATCACCCTCCAGGATTCTCTGATGCTGGATGGTCTGAGTGATGCCATGCTCAATATCGGCATGGGAGAAACCGCCGAGCGGATTGCCGACAAACTCGGAATCACGCGCGTGCAGCAGGACGCCTTTGCGGCCCGCAGTCAGCGACTTGTCGCGGAACACCGTGCCAGATTTGAGCGCGAAATTGTTCCTGTGAGCGGAGCTGATGGCACCATCAAGGAAGACGAACACCCCCGCGCGGACACCACTCAAGAATCCCTGGCGAAATTAAAGCCCTCATTCCGCAAGGATGGCAGTGTCACCGCCGGCAACGCGTCCGGTATCAATGACGGGGCCGCAATGGTCCTGCTTGCAAGCGATGCCGCGGTCACCCGCTTCAACTTAAGTTCCAGGGCCCGCATTGTGGCAACGGCCGTGGTCGGGTGTGATCCTGCTTTCATGGGGCTGGGACCCGTGGAGGCGATCCGCAGCGTGTGTCGTCGCGCTAACTGGGATCTTAGCGACGTGGAGGCCATCGAAATCAATGAAGCTTTTGCCGCTCAATTTCTAGGCTGTGCGCAGTTGCTGGAATTGGACACAGCGAAGCTGAATCAGCGGGGCGGAGCGATTGCCCTGGGGCACCCCATCGGGGCCAGCGGGGCACGCGTGCTAACAACGCTGATCCACCTGATGGAAGATCAGGGATATCACAAAGGGATCGCCAGCCTCTGTATTGGAGGAGGCATGGGGATTGCTATGGCGGTTGATCGCACCTTGCCTTAGCAAATTCCGTGGGTCTATGAGGCTCTGTTCTTCAGTCATGCAGGGCGTGATCAGCCGGAACATCCACACCGGCCCAAACCTTTTTTGAAGTCCAATCGCGATCCGGTTCGCTCCAGAACGGATGGGATGGTGGCAATCCCAGAGGAAGAAATCCCGCGGTGGTGAGGTAGACGCTGCCTACGGTGATATAACTTTCAGCAATCGCAGGTTGGTTTCCACCAAGCCCGATTGTGAGCCATCCGTTGTGATCGAAGGTTCCGTTAGAATGCAGCGTGCGATCCATGACGGCGGTGAGCGCACATCGGACCTGGGCAGGAGCGATTTCAGCGGGAAGGTTGTCCCATAAGGCCATCAGAGCAAGATGATGAAAGGAACCGAACCGGTAAGCCAGAGAGCGGCCGATGGGAGGGAAGGTTCCATCCGGTGCAATCAATCGTTCCTGAATCACAGCGTATCGCTGCGCCCGTGCCATCACCTTATTCCGAAAAGAAACACGATCCGGCTCATGGTTTTCCTCCATGCAGAGAATTTCGAGCAACATCGGCTGGATCACGAAGCTGTTATAATAGTCCCAATGAAAAAACGGGCCGTCGCCATACGCACCATCGCCTTTGTACCATTCTTCGTGTTTTTGAATCGCAAAATCCTGGACGCCTTCTTTCGTCTCTTCTCCGATGCTGGCAAGAAAGGCCTCCACCGTCGCAGGAAACAACAGCCAATTGCACAGCGGGGCTTTGTGATGGCGTGAGGCTTTCAGCGACTGGACAAGATTTTGACGGGTTACCGGGTCCAAGGCTTCCCAAATCACATGACGCGAGCGCATCAGCGCGAGCGCAAGAAAGGCCGCCTCAACCAAGGATTGCGCTCCGACAGGAGAATTCTCCCCGAACTTTAAGAAGTCCGCAGAGTCCGGGTTTGCCGCGTGCTGAAGCCCGCTTTTGATGAGGGTGATGGTTTCCTGTTGCCGTGTGAATTCCTCGGACGAAAGTCCTTGGGCCTCCAGCCATGGCGCGATTCCAACAAAAGAGCGGCAGAAGGCCTCCATGGGAGCGCAAACCGTGCGCTCCGGCTTTTGACCGTCAGCAAACGGAATGCTTGCCGTGAGCCGGCCATTGGCCATCGTGGCGAAAACCGGATTCACGATTTGAAGCATCGTCGCGACCCAGTGTGTTCTATGAGTTGGAGTTTGAGGGGACAAAATGATGGGAGGGAATGTGACCTAAAATCTGATGGCAAAAATTATCGAGCTTCCCCTTCCGGGTGAATATTTTTGTCCGCCATTTTCTTGAGTTCGGTGCGGTTGACCTTCCCGGAGGCCGTGAGTGGCATCGCTTCGAGGAACACGATCTCATCAGGGGCCTTGTAGCCGACCTTGGTGCGGGCGAATTGAATAATCTTTTGGCTGGTGGGGCGTTCAGCCCCCTCCTTGACGGTGACATACGCACGAACGTTTTCCCCGTGGACAAGATCGTGAATCCCGATCACGCCTGCGCTGTCGATGCCCGGGAACTCCAGAAGGACATCCTCAATTTCCTGGGGGCTGATATTGGAACCGTCGTGCACAATGATCTGTTTTTTGCGGCCACGAAAATACAGATAGCCATCAGGATCAGCCCGCATCACGTCACCCGAGTCGAGCCATCCATCACGAAACAACTCGCTGGTTGCTGCGGGATTTTCCCAGTAGCCGACGGTCGCGGCCGGGGTCTTGATCCAGAGCCGTCCTTCTTCTCCGGGGTTCAGTTCTTCCCCGCTCTCACTCCGGATCGAAACCTCAACGCCTGGAACAGCCTGGCCTACGGAGCCTGGCACGATGCGTCCCGATGGTGGACTCACGGAGGCAAGTCCCACTTCGCACATCCCATAAGCTTCATCAATGAGCATGCCACTCAGTTCGCTGAATTCTTTCTCCAGTTCGGCGGCAACTTTGTCACCTGCAGCGCGACAGAGTCTGAGCGAGGCAAAGTCTTCGGCTGTGGCCTTGTGGTCACGCGTCAGGGCAAAAAGCGCGGAAGGAAGCATCGAAAGCACGGTCGGGCGGTCCTCCCTCAGCAGCGGCAGGAGTTCCTCCCCATCGAAGGTTCGCGGGACAACCACACCGGCCCCCGCACTTAATGCCGCGAACGTGAGATAAAAGGCCCCGACGTGCGAGAGAGAGGAGCCTGCAAGAAGAAGATCATCGGGAATGATTTCCAATCCCGCAGCCGCAATGGCAAACATCCAGGCGGTAGTTTCGTGAGTGTGGGTCACCCCCTTGGGCAGGCCCGTGCTGCCGGATGTAAAAAAAATCGCAGCCGGATCCGATGGGTCTGGAACAGGAAATCGGGCCGCCGAAGGCTCCGTCGTTATAAGCTGCTCGTAAGTGAAATCACCGCCGTCTGCTCCTCCATAGGTGATCAGACCCAGAGGAAGTTGATGAGTGAGTTGACTCGCCTCAAGTCCCTGGAGCCGTTCGGTGTGAACAAGAATGGCTTTGGCCTTGCTGACGTCCAACGCATGATCAATTTCAGGGGGAGTGTACCGATAATTGAGAGGGGTCGCAACGAGGCCGCTCTTGAAGCAGGCCAGATAGTGAACAACAAGCGCCGGGCAGTTTGGCATGAGTGACGCAATCCTGTCACCCGGCTGAAGTCCAAATCCCATCAGGCCGGCCGCAAGACGGTTACTACGTTCGTTGAGATCCCGCCAATTCCAACGGACCTCCGAGGAGATTAATGCCGGTCGGTCGGGATCAGAGGAAAGACCTTTTTGGAGAAGGTCAGGAATAAATGGTGGCTCAGGCTTTCGTTGGGAAGGCAAGGTTGGCAGCGGCATGTTTCGACGGGACAAACTTCGTGGCCAACACATAAACCGTCAGAATCAATCCCGCAAACAACAAATCAGAGATCAGAGAGTTGCGGAAAAACATCCAGGTGGGAGGATACCCAGGAAGTCCAAGGGTGAGGGCTTGCATCAAGCCGGCCGTACTTTTGCCATAGGCCGGATTGCCAAGCCAACTGGCCGCGTTGGTTACCAGATAAAAAAAGACGCTGTTGGCCAAAAGTCCGGCGAGCAAGGCAATGGCACCACGGCTTCCACGAGTAGCCAACCACCTGCCGGTTAACACCGTCACACCCACACAAAGCCATCCCGCAGCCGCCCCCACACTCAAAGCCGGATAACCAATCAATACGGCCAGCGCAATGTCGGAGACCAGCACCGCCGTCAGGGGAACAAAAAAGGCCCAAATCGAGGGAAGAAAAAACGCCCCGCAAAACGCCATGGCCATCACCGGCGAGAAATTCGGCAGTTCCGGAAAATACGTCGCCGAAACCACCCGATACACCGCCGCCATCGCAATCAGACCCGCGACCAAAAATGCAGCAACGGACCGGTTTTCATCATTTTGAATTTTCATAAATTTGCAGATGTATTAGGAGAACTTATAGAATGATTTTCTGCAAGGAGAAAAATGATGAATTTTCAGATTGCGTGTGAGGAGGGTTTGGTGGATTCTGACGGGCTCTAATTTTTATGCCAAAGTCCATTGCCCGCAGCAAGACCAGAAAATCGGTCGCAAAACGTTTTAAAGTCACAGGAACCGGGAAACTGGTTCGCGCGAAACCGGGGCGTCGTCACCTTTTGGAATCCAAATCCGCAGGACGCAAGCGCAGGCTTGCGAAATCGGCGGTGGTTTCAGACAGTGACACCCCTCGGATCAAAGCCTGCCTGCCTTTCCACTAGGATCGGTCAAGCAAGAGATCTTCCCGACTGGTCGCGCGATAGGCGCGGCATAAATCGGAGCCGGTGAGTCGGAAGATCATAAAACCCAACCAACAACCGCTCCCAAGGAGACTCTTCTGTCCATCAACCGGCAGGGGGGAAACACAACATGCCAAGAGCAACCAATGCGCCGGCCAGCCGCGCGCGCCGCAAAAGAGTGATCGATGCCTCGAAAGGATACCGGGGCCGCCGATCAAAACTGTTCCGTTACGCAAAAGATGCCCAGATGAAGGCCAAAACATGGGCCTACCGGGATCGCAAGAACCGCAAACGCACGTTCCGTGCCTTGTGGGTCACCCGTCTGAGTGCGGCCGTCCGTGCGGAAGGAATCACCTACAGCCGCTTCATCGAAGGTCTCAAAGCTGCGAACATCCTTTTGGACCGCAAGGTTCTTTCAGATATCGCCGTGACCGACGAGGCCGCCTTCAAAGAGGTGGTGAATCTGGCAAAATCCGCGCTCGAGAAAAAAGCCGCTTAAAGGGTTTTTGATGGGCGCGCATTCAAATGCCGCAATCTTGGAAATGCCAGTCCTGAAACCGCAGGACTGGTTTTTCCATAATTTTTATCCTGTGAAGCACCCGGAAGCCTGCCCCGGAGCAGGCAAATTTCAATCTGCCTGATGGACGAGCAACACATTGTGGAACTTAAGGAGCGGGCCCTTGCGCAGATTGCTGAGGCGGATGCGGACTCCTTGGATTCTGTTCGTGTGGGTTTGCTTGGAAAGCAGGGGGAGATCACACGCTTGGGAGAGGGAATGAAAACCCTCTCAAAAGAAGACCGTCCGAAATTTGGAAAACTTCTGAATGACCTGCGGACAACCGCAACGCAGGCACTCGAGGAAAAGCTGGCCATCCTGCAAGCCCGTCGGGATGAAGCGGCCTTTGTGGGCCTCGATGCAACACTCCCTGGTGCGGTGCCCCTCCGAGGCTCTCTCCACCCTTTGACTCATCTTTTATGCCGGGCGTCTTCGATTTTCCGGCGCATGGGATTTGCCATTGCTGACGGCCCCGACATCGAGACCGAGTGGCATTGCTTTGATGCCTTAAACACGCCGGCTGACCACCCGGCCAGGAACGAACAGGACACCTTTTATTTGCCGGACGGCCGATTACTCCGCTCACACACTTCAACCGTGCAAGTCCGTGTGATGGAATCCCAGATGCCTCCCGTGCGGGTGATCGCTCCGGGAGCGGCCTATCGGCGGGATGAAGTGGATGCCACCCATCTGGCCCAGTTCACGCAAATGGAAGGACTGGCTGTCGGGCCGGGAATCTCGCTTGCGGATCTGAAAGGCACACTCGAATTCTTCTTCCGCGAGCTTTTTGGACCGGGAACGGAAACACGTTTTCGCCCGCATTTTTTCCCATTCACCGAGCCGAGCTACGAGATCGATATCCGTGCTGAGGCCCTGGGCGGAAAATGGATGGAGCTTGCCGGATGCGGGGTTGTGGATCCGGCGGTTTTTGAAGCGATCTGCAAAAAACGCGGGGATCGCGCGTATGATCCTGATCTTGTGGGCGGCTTTGCTTTTGGCTTCGGGTTGGACCGGTTGGCCATGAACCTTGCCCGCATTCCGGATATCCGAATGCTCATCGAAAACGACCTGCGTTTTCTCAAACAATTTCCAGGATGAAAGTTTCCGTCTCATGGCTTGCTGAATATGTCGACCTGCCGGAAGGCCACGACGTTCTTGAAGACTTGCTCACCAATGCGGGACTCACGGTGGAAGGTGTCGAAAAGCGCGGAGCGGATTTCCCGTATGTGGTCATCGCACAAATCCTTGAATCCAACCCCCACCCCAATGCCGACCGCCTCAGCGTGTGTCAGGTGAATGACGGGAGCGAACATCCCCGTCAAATTGTTTGCGGCGCCAAAAATTATCAGGTCGGTGACAAAGTTCCTCTGGCCTTGCCCGGTGCCGTTTTGCCCGGGGACTTCAAAATCAAAACGGGGAAGCTCAGGGGGGTCGAGAGCCAGGGCATGTTGTGCAGCGCCAAAGAACTCCAACTCCCGGGCGATGATTCGGGACTGCTGATACTCCCCGGAGAGGCCTGCGTCGGAGCCCCGATCTCCAGCCTGTTCCCATCGGACACGGTTCTGGAATTGGAAGTCACGCCCAACCGGCCGGATTGTTTGAGTCATCTCGGCGTGGCGCGGGAAATCTCTGCTTTCACCCGGACCCCTGTTCGTCTGCCGGAGTGCCCCAATGTGCCAGTTAATGACGCTGAAGCCATTGACGTTCTGGCCGCAGACGCCTGCCCGTTTTATTCCCTTCGCCGAATCACAATCCCTCCGCAGGCGCCCTCCACTGATTGGCTAACGACACGACTGAATAGCATTGGACTTCGCCCCATCCATCCCGTGGTGGATGTCACCAACTTCGTGCTCATGGAGCTCGGACAGCCCCTCCATGCGTTTGATGCAGATAAAGTCCAAGGAAAAATCCGCGTGCGGTATGCCTCGCAAGGAGAAAATTTTGCAGCGCTTGATGGCAAAACCTACACATTGGATGCACAGGACTTGGTGATTGCCGATGACAGTGGCCCGGTGGCTTTGGCAGGCATCATCGGAGGATCGGGGACCTCCGTTTCCGAATCCACCACGTCCGTATTGTTGGAAAGCGCTCTGTTTGTCCCGTCCGGAATTCGCCGTTCGGCCCGCCGGTTGGGAATTTCCACAGATTCCGGCTATCGCTTCGAACGCGGTGTGGACCCCGGGGGAATTCTACCTGCGTCTTCCCGCGCATCAGAACTGATCATTCATCATGCCGGAGGCGAAGCAAGTGGAGTGGTGATTCAAGGCATTCTTCCTCCTCCCCTTCCTGCTGTTCCCCTTCGTGCCTCTTATTGCAGCTCCGTGTTGGGGACCGGGATTTCGCACCAACAAATTGTTGAAGCTTTGTCGGCCTTTGGGCTGACTTTGAATGAAAATGGGATGTGGAATATTCCTGCATACCGTTCTGACCTCAGCCGGGAAATTGACCTCATCGAGGAAGTTGCCCGATACGTCGGCATTGGTTTGATTCCATCAAAACTTTCCGTCGTTCCTTCACCCGTGGGGGACGCTGACAGGGTTTTCGATTTTGTGGCCTCGCTTCGCGGGACACTCTCATCCATGGGGTTTTCGGAAGCCCGAACCAGCACATTGATCTCTGCGCAACAGGCGGAAGGTTATCAGAATTTTGTGCGGCTGCGGAATCCGCTTGGGGAGGACCAGGCCATCCTTCGCCCCGGCTTGGCCCCTGCCCTGCTGGCAGTCCTCGCAAAAAATCTCCGCTTCGGAGAAAAATCGATTCGCCTTTTTGAAGTTGGCAAAGTTTTCCAAGAGGATGGTGAGGAACTCATGCTTGGACTGGCTGTGACCGGCCCGTCTCAGCCGCCTCATTGGCAAACCCCACAACCTTCCCCCATTGATTTTTACGGCGTCAAAGGGCTTCTCGATTTTCTTTCCCTGGAATTTGGGGCCAGCATTCCTGACGAACGATGGATCGTCCGTTCACCCATCTCGGTGACCAAGAAGCCGGCCGGCTGGCTCGGTCAACTCGCTCCGTCATTGGGCCGCAGCATTGATGCCGCGGATCCGGTTTTTGTGGGGGAGATCCGGCTTCGCTCCGTGATCGAACGGGACGCGTCAGGACCGGTCTCTTACTCCCCCATTGCCGCATTTCCAGCAACAAAACGGGACATTGCCATCGTCTGTCCACTCACCCTGACCTACGCTGCCATTGCCCAGGAAATTTCTTCGACAAGCGAGCCACTGCTGGCTTCTTTTGAGGCCTTCGATGTGTTTCATGACCCGTCAGGAAATAAACTGCCGGCTGACTCAAAATCCCTCGCGATTTCCTTGACATTCCGGTGCTCTGAGAGGACCCTGAATACAGAGGAAGTCAACGCGGCAACAGACCGTATTAAAGCCCGCCTGAAATCGGCTCTCGCCGTCGGCTTCCGCGAATAGTTCTCCATCAATTTTAAAAATCTGTCATCGATTTGAACAGATTTCGAATTTGCCCTGCTGTGTTCGCGATTGCTCGGTGCAAACCCCGAACCGATAATTAAAAATCGTCCCGGAGGCTTGTTGAGTCGTGGCAATGATACGCCTTCACTGGAAATCAGCGTCACGGTTCATGGTCATCCACTCTCATCTTGAGGGAACGGGACATGTACCGAAACGGCACGAGTGGGGCATTCTTTCCAACAAAAAAGCCGGTCGTGATAAACGACCGGCTTTTTTTGTGAGTGGTGTGGAATCAGAGACCCCGAATCACTTACCAGGGACTGCGTTGGGAATCCCTTGCGTAATTGAAACGACTCTCCCAACCAAGTTCAGGCGGGAATTCGGTATAACCGCAATTGATCCAAGGAATGTCGCTTTTGTAAGGGGGTTTGTAGGTGCCTTTTTGAGTTGGGAAAGGGAAAAGGGCCACTTCATAAACGCCGTATCCCAGCCGTGCCAAAGTACGACCCACACCGCGAACCAGACCATAACCAAAAGCAGCGCTGTTTCCTTCGCTGTAATTCACAGCGGCCATGGAATCCAAAAGCTCTGTTGATCCAAAGGCAATGTTGCTGATGCCACGTCCCAATTTCCGGGTAGGACCGTAGTCGGCTCCGGGAGGGGCTTGAATATCAGCCATGACCAAGCTTGAGGTGACCAACGAAATAACAAGGAGGGTGAGAGCTTTCATATGAGTGATACGCCTATTTATTCACAATTGGCCAAAAACAGGCAAGAACTTTTGTTTGAGCTGCCGCTGAGGGGGGAGCGATTTAAACGGGGTGAGGTCATGGAGCCGACCCTCATTGTCTGGTATTCTGAGTCCGTCTTGAAATTCACAAAAGACAAGTGGGCAGGCAAGGCTTGTCCCGCCGAAGCCTTGGCGAAGGAGGAGACCGCCCAGCCCTACCATCGAGGGCGATTCGCGCTCTCGCCAAGCTCCTCCTTCGCCAAAGCTATGGAGGACACGTCGTATTTTCCTGGGGTAGGGCGCGTCAGTCCCTTGACCGCCCACTTTTCGCATCGGCATGACCTCTGCCCGGAGATAAAAACCCCTTCATTTTTTCTATTTTTCGCATTTTGACTTGTCGTGTGATGAAATTCTGATAAATCAATTTGTTCTGCCGAACTCCCTCGGTCCGTTTCCAGCGTATTCAACCGCATCGGTCATGGCCACATGGGGATGTGCGCAGTTCCTTGAAACCATGCCACTTTTGAATTTAGCCGCTGCACTCACCATTGATGCTCCCAATTTCGGGCAGGAACAGCTTGGAGTCGGCTACTTGGAATGGCTCACCAATTCGATTTTTGTCAGC
>JBGSPC010000235.1:0-21684 GCA_041738805.1 Terrimicrobiaceae bacterium
ACTGAATGATTCCACACTTTTGTGGGAAACCTATCTGTCAACATACACCCAAACGGGATTTTATTTGATTGGCAGCCTTCCGCCGGGAACCTATCGCTTGAAATTTCAGGAGTTTGCGACGGGTCAGTATCTGCCGGAGTTTTATGACAATGCGGAAACCTTGGAATCCGCACAGGATATCATCCTCACAGCAGGTGAATTGGAGGAGAATATCAACGCCTCCCTGGCTTTGCCTGCTGTCGCCCCGCCAGAAATCGTGGACATCACTCCGCTTGGAGGCGGTTGGTTTGAACTGCACTTCACCGGTGAGGCAGGTTCAATGTATCAGCTGCAGAAAAGCCTCGCTCTCGATGGTTTTATGGACCTCGGGGCACCCTTTGAATGTCAGCCCGGGATCAATTATATCCCCGTGGAACAAGATGGTCCCAAGACATTCTGGCTTGTTAAGGAAGCACCGTGACGCCCCTCGAGGCGCCCAGAAACGCGCTCTCGCTTTTCACCAAAGCCGCCCCAGCACCGCCTGCAAATCCAATCACGCTCACAAGCGCACATTCCTTGTAAGATTCCGCATGGTGGGCGGCAGCGACCATCTGGGCCATCGCGGTGAATGCGAGGCCTTCGCCCAGAGAGTTTTTGAGATCGATGGTTCGCGAATCGGGATGGCTGGTTGCATCTTCTTCGGCCGCTTGCAGAGGGGTTCTTTGGCAGGAGGAAAAAATCACTGAGGGGGGGATTTTATGGTTGATAAGAATTCGCTTCAGGCTTGCGGCCGCTTCTTTTTGCGAAAAGTGGGGGCGTCCTTCCTGACACCATTCGAGGGAGGGTTTTTGCGATGGAGACTGACCCAGGAGGAGGGCTGCTGCACCTTCAGAAAAGATATTGCCCGATTGTCCGATTGAAGACGGACTGAGAAATTTCCAGCGTGAATATCCGGCAGCGGAGATGGCATCACATTCGTTGGCAGCGACGATGAGGACATGTTTGGCAGAGCCGGAGGACAGCAATTCACACCCCGCTGAGATCGCACTTAATGCCACGGCGGCATCTCCCACCATGGCCGTGGCTTCGCAGTCTGTTTTAAAATACGCGGCGATATGACTGGCCGCCGCATTGTAAACGGTTTCCGGAAACAGCAGGGGGCTCCCTGCTCCCGGGCCCCGCACTCCCAACTCTGCAAAAAACCGGCGGGTGTAGATGACGCCCCCATCGGACGTGGCAAAGAGAATAGCCAGCCGGGATTGTTCCTCCGCCGTTAATCCAGCGGACTTAACCGCATCAATGGCTGCCCCCAAAGCAAAATGCGAAATGCTTCCTGACCGCCGCAGTCGGGCGAAGGCGTTCGTGTCACGCAGGCTGGAGGAATCCACGCGATAACACGGCCAGGTGTTGCCAGCGAATTCCAGAGTTTCGTGTGGCGGAGTTTCGCCATGCGAAATTTTGTCACAGACATCCGGGACGGACCGGCCAAAGGGCGTGACCCAACCGGTGCCGAGAATGTAAAAATTGCCGCTCATGCTGACTCAAGAAGGATGGAGGCATTGGCTCCACCAAAACCAAAGGAGTTTGAGAGGACTTTGCGGCATGCGGTTTCTCTGGAGGAATTCACAACGAGGTCCAGGCAAACGCCGGGGTCAGGACTCCGGAAATTGAGGGTCGGCGGAAGGAATCCCTGTTGCAGACTGATCGCACAAAAAGCGGCTTCAATGGCTCCCGCAGCGCCGAGGGTGTGTCCGGTCATCGCCTTCGTGCTGCTAACAGCCGCCTCCGGACAGACACTGAGAATCGCGGCCGCTTCGCAGGCATCATTTTGCGGAGTTCCGGTCCCGTGGGCATTGATATAATCCACGGCATCGGGTTCACAGTTTGCCGCGTCCAAGGCTCTTCTCATGGCCATCGCCGGTCCGGATCCTGAGGGATGTGGTTGTGTGAGATGATGGGTGTCCGTGGCGGATCCATAGCCGGCAATCTTAATCGGCCCCTCTCTTTCAACCAAAAAAAACGCAGCTCCCTCGCCGAGCACAAGTCCGGAACGGCCCGCATCAAAGGGCCGGCACAATTCCGGGGTGGACGCTTTCAAGCAGTCAAATCCGGCATAGACGAGTTGAGATAGTGTGTCATATCCCCCTGCAATAACCCGGTTGGCCTGGCCACTTTGGACAAGGTGCCATGCCATGCCAAGGGCATTGGTGCCGGAAGCGCAGGCATTGGAGACCACACGCACAGGGGACCGGATTCCCAGGACCCGCAAGGCATCAAGCACCGGCGTTTGGGGAAGATAGCTCCGCACCCTTCGCGAGGCGGAATCAAGGTTTCCGCCTTCCGACGCGCGGCGATAAAATGACTCCCCAAAATCCATGCCGCCGCTGGTCGTGCCAACGATCACAACGTCCGGCTGGAAATCTCTGCGATCTTTCAGAGCTTCCGCAAGCACGATGAGAACTGATTGGGCAGCCCGTGACCACCGCTTGGCGGGGACGTGCACGGCGGCTGCGAAGTCATCAGGGGAACCAGGAAATTGCGCGGCGGTCCGTGCTTGGCAGCCTTCCACAGAAAACAAATCCACGGGAACAACATGCGCAGACCCTGACCGAAGCGAATCGGTGATCCCGCTCACGTGAAACCCCAGAGAACAGGCGCAACCAAACCCGGAGATGGCAACGGGAAACCCTCCGCTCTTCACGGGTTCGGTGAACTTTCTGTCATTGGAGCACTTCCCTCGACGGCGGCGTCCGGCGTGGAAGCTTCTGGCTCAGGGGTGTTTATTTGTGCTGGCGTGGGTGTGGGCGAATCAGCCGCTGGCGACGCGGGGCTGGCCTCGGGAGTCGGGGACTCCTCTGGTGTGGGGGAGGCTCCCGGTGTTGGAGAGGGTTCTATCGGCGGAGTTGGGGTGGGCTCGGGGGTTGGGGTTGGCCACGGCTTGACGAGGTCCTCCCAGGTGTGGAGGTCCACATCGCCGAGTCCGATCTCCGCGAGCAATTTGGCGCACTGTTCTCTCCACTTGGCCAGATCGGGCGGAGCGGGCTCATCGGCCGAGCCGGGAAAAACCAAATAGGCCACATTCAGATCGCTGACGGGTCGGGCCATTGCTGAAGATTTTTCGTTGAGTTCTTTGCACAGCCGCATGGAGGCTTCACCAAATTTGAACGAGGGCCCGGCATCTCCCACTATGGCCGGGTAGCCTTTGCCATTGTAAAAAACCACCACATAGTCCCCAAGCGCCGCATAGGGTGCACGCCCCTCCTCGGCTCTCAGCATAAAGCCTGGAAGCACGACGGCAGGGTCGGTGGCAGAAACCAGAAAGCTCCAATTTTTCAGGTCGTAAACCCGGCGACTCAGCGTTTCAATGCCGCTTTTTAATTCCGTGTTCTTTTCGGCCGAGAGTCCTTTCACGGCGTATGCGGCCTTCAACTCGCCAAGGCGGGTTTCGGTTTTTTCCAGAAATGGATTCGGGCGGTCCGTGAGCTTTTTCCAGCGGTAGCTTGTCTGAGGCTGAAAAAACCGGGAGGACCCATCAACCTCCACATTGCGATCACCATCCGAGCCGTCCGTGTTGACATCCATGTCGCCTTTCAACAACAAAATCGGACGTTCGGACTCCGGGGCTGTGAATTCCAAAATTGTTTCGCAGTCATAAAAATTGTGACGCGATAAAAGTTGGTCCAAATTGGACAGCCGTTCCCGGATCCAATTCACCTTCAGGTCATAGATTTTGCCGAAAGCGGGGGATACCTTTGCATTGTCAGGAAATCCCGGGATTTTTCCAAGAATGGCGGCAAGGCCCGGATCATTGGACTGAAAATCGGCCAGGGTGGTTGAGGGGCGGGGTCTTTCCACGGTGACTTTGATCTCAGCGATGTAGCTCGTGGGGTTGATGCGCTCGGCAGAAGCGAGGTTTTCGCTTTGCGGAGCAACCAGTTTGTTGACAAACGTGACGCCATTAAAAAGCTGGGCCGTGTCCATGGGCTTCCTCGCGATGGTGGGTGTCGGCGTGGGTTTGGGCGGAGGAATCACAGCCGGCGTGGGGGATGGTGTTGGGGGAGGAGCAGGCGCTGGTTCCGGCTCGCAGCCGGTGAGCACCAGAGAGAGCAGGGACGCCAGAAAGACGCTTTTGAAATGCGTGGGAATCCTTGGGTCCATGACCCGCAGGGAAGATCCCGGTTCTCTCAGGGTGAATGAATTTGAAAGGCCCTCCATCGCTGGCGTGTGTGTTGAAGTTACGTGTATTGGAGAAACGCTGTTGTCACTTCGGCGGGGATATCAATCATCCGGTAGTCGCTGGAGGAGACATAAAGCAGGCTCTGTTTGCCGTGCCCAAGCCGGTTGCCGTTCGAATCCGAGATCTCGTGTTCCAACGTCACAAACTTCCGATTGTAATTCGCGATGCGGATCCGGACACTCACGGTTTCAAATTCTTTTGTTTCCCGGGTGAACTTATGCTCAAACGATCGGGTCAGAATGTAGAAGGGGGTGTTTTTGATGTTAAATTTCGGCATCACGTGGTTGAAAAACAACTCGCGGGTTTTGCCGACCCACATCGCATACATCCCGAAATAGACGTTCCCAACGGAATTGGTGTCCGCATACGTTGCCACAAACGAGTGGACAAACCATTTGCCTTCAAAGTGACCGCCCACATGATGGAACGGGCCATCTCCATTTTGAGGGATATTTAATGCCCCTGGTGGCACCACCGCCGGCCCGACAGCCATTGTGGGTTCCTGCGCCTGGGCCTCGAGTTCTTCCGTACCGCTCACAAAATCTTCGCCCGCACTCGGCTTGAGCAACAGCCAGGCAATGGACGCCAGTGGCAGAAGGGCTCCGATCCCCATAAAAATCGGGTATCTCAAAAAGTATCCATAAGCAAAAATCACAACAGCCAGGCTGCCGATACAAAACATCTTGATCTGGGGAATCGCATTGGCAGGTGCCACTAAATAACATCTCGCAATCGCAAGGGCTGAATACCCGACAAAGAATGTCGCGTAGAAAATCATGAAGTATTCGAGCTCCAGCCCGATCATAGCCGCCACAAAGGCCACCACTCCCGCCAGCACAAAAGCCGGAATCGGAGAGGTCAACAATTTGGGTGGCAGCAACGCAAAAATCGGGTTGTTAGAGCGCGCGGCATTGTCCTGGAAAAACCATTTTAAAGACACGTAACCGCTGTCGAGTGTGGTGAGCACACAAACACACAAAAACACACAATAAGCTACGAACGTCCACGGCATGATCGCGGCGTTTTCGTAAAAAAGCCGCATGATGGTTTCATGACCATAAAAATGACCGGCCAGTCCTTGGCGCAGCAACTTTCCGGCGCCCTGGTTAAAGGCCCACAGCGCGAGTGTGCCATGAAAAATCAACAGCGCAAAAAACAATGCCGCCCCGACCCAATAGCCGGCCGCCACGGAAACACGTTCCCGGTGCATCTGAATGGCCCGCTGCCACTGCTGCAAATCCAACCACGGGCCCACAAGGAATCCGATGATGACAGGAACGGCATAACCCCAGAAATTAAGGTCATCGGTTGGGAGTTTGGGAAAAACAAACGGACCGGTGCCGATGCGTATGGCGGAGATTCCGATCCATGCGATCGCTGCCGCAAGCAGAAGTCCCAGCACACCATGACTGTATTTGATGCGCCGGATGTCGAATTCCTCACCAAAAAGGATGGCCGCCGCCAGCACGATCAAAAGCGTGAGGGGAAGATACAAGGTCCATGGCTCAAACCCCAGCGGCATCCACCCGTATCTTAACAGAGCAAAAATCGTCAGCGAGATGGCCAGCAGTTGATAAAGAAAAAACACCAGCCGGAATGGCCTGGACCACGTGTTAAAAAACTTGGCCAGAGACTCCGAGCCTTGCTCGCGGCGGGCGATGTGGTGAGTAACCAACCCGAAAATAACCAGCCCCAGCGCATTGGGGATGGCAAACGTGAGCAACCCGAAAAGCCCGAATTGAATGGTGAACTGAACCGAAAAAAACAGCCCCAGCCCCCACATCCACGAGAGGGCAACAGAATTTCCCCACAGAAGAGTTGAGAACCAGCGGGCGCGCAAAGGAAGGAATAACATCGAACGGCCACACTACCAGTCAACAAGCCGCCCCGCAACTCTGCTGACGGCTGATTTTTCCAGCCCCCCGCCGCGGGAAGCTCTGGAGTGCCTTGCGCCTGTTTTTTCAAAAATGACAGCCCGATCTTTCCACGAAAATCAACACCCCCTTGAAACCTGAAAAAACTGGATTATTATTTGAAATTATGAATCGCATCTTTGCTGGTATTGTCCTTCTCGGCTCGGTGGCATCCGCGCCGGTGTCCCAGGCGCAAGGGGTCACAGGAATGGCCCGGGATCTCAATAACGCATTCACGGCCGTCTACGAAAAGGTGGCCCCGGCCGTCGTCGTGATTGAGGTTCAGGGAGGCGAAGCGGTGGTCCCCGCTCAATTGCCTCAGGGCCTCGACTTCTTTTTCCGCACGCCGGATGGCCGCAGAATGGAGCCAGGACCGGATCAGGGATCAGGGTTTATTTTTCAACCCGATGGACTGATCCTCACCAACAACCATGTCGTTCAAAATGGAGAGGGCGGCAGGATCACGGTCCGTCTGCTGGATGGAAGAAAGTTTCCTGCAGAGCTGGTGGGACGGGACGAACGGTCCGACATTGCGGTGCTGAGGATTGATGCCAAAAACCTTCCAACCGTCGCGCTGGGAGACAGTGACGCCGCCAAGGTGGGTCAATTTGCTTTTGCCATCGGAGCCCCCTTTGACCTTCCTTACACATTCACCTCGGGCATCGTCAGCGCGAAGGGCCGGACCAACCTCACGGGCAGCCGCAACTATGAGGAGTTCATTCAGACCGATGCCTCGATCAATCCGGGGAATAGCGGTGGCCCTCTTTGTGATATTGATGGAAATGTGGTGGGGGTGAACACCATGATCAGTGGTATCAATCGCGGGCTGGGGTTTGCGGTTCCCATCAACATCGCGAAAACCGTGGCTGAGCAATTGATCACCAAAGGGCGGGTTTCGAGACCCTGGTTGGGGATTGGAATTTCCGGTCTGGAGGAAAATGAACAACGCCGTGCACTTTTTCCCGGAGTGGATTCCGGAGTGGTCGTGGAAAGCATAGAACGAAACACACCCGCCTATCGCAGCCAGCTTCAGCCAGGAGATGTGATTCTCCGCGTGGATGGTCAGAAGGTCTCGCTGGCCCGTGATCTCCAACGGGAAATTTTATCCAAAACCATTGGTCAAACGGTGAACCTGGAAATTTGGAGAGGAGGCCGGACGGTCACCATTCCGATTCAGACAGGAGAGAATCCGGATGGACTCATGCAAGCCTCCTCCAGCATGCGGCCGGTGCCGGTGGTGCCGTCGCCTCCGCTTGAGCCCCCCACCCGGCCTCTCCGTCAGGAATCCTCTCTGCCTTTCGGGCTGGCCGTTTCAGAAATTCCTGAAGGGCGGGGCGTGAAGGTTCAAGAAGTTGCCCCCGGTTCCCCCGCAGAAATGGGAGGCCTCATTTCCGGAGATATTATCACTGAGCTGGGAGGCCGCCCGGTGCTCTCTGTGAAGGATTATGAAGACATCGTATCATCTGCGGGCTCGGATCGGGCTCTCATGGTCCTCGTCGAACGGGAGGGAGAGCGCACGTTCGCGATCCTGAAACCGTGACGACCCGCCGCAAGAACTTTCTGCCGACAGATCTTGGAGGGGGCTGCCGGATGGCAATCCTTGAGGCCCTTGCTCACGACTCTCCGCGTACGGTGAAAGACATGTCCGGTGAGTTGGGGCTTAGCTACATGGGCGTCAAAAGCCAATGTCTGGCTCTTGAAAAATGCGGCTATCTGGGCAGCCGTCGCAAAAGGCGCAGCCAAGGCCGACCGGAAGTCCTCTATTTCCTTGCCGAGCGATCCCACGATCTTTTTCCAAGTCATGGATTTCCTCTCGCCTTTTCCCTGCTTGACCACATCGCCCGCCTCCACGGCAAACAGGCTCCTCTCAAGCTCCTCTTCCTTCATTTTCAGTCCAAAACCGAAGTGTATCTTTCGCAAATCAAAGGCGCCACTCCGGTGGAGCGTGCCACCCAGCTTGCCGCTCTCCGTGCAGGAGAGGGCTATTACAGCCGTTTCGAAGCGGGTCCTCCAGCCAGGCTGGTTGATGGGCACGATCCCCTCGCGCCGCTCTTTAAAAAATTCCCTGAAGCCGCCTCCTTTGAAGTTGAAGCCCTTTCCAAAGTGGTCGGCGTTCGTTTGGAAAGAACGGGGCCCTCAGAGTTTGCGCTGAACATCACGTAGACAGGTCAACGTTGCGTCAGAGGGAGGTGTTGTGTCAGTGTGGGCGCAATTGACAAAATCATGGCTGACTTGGAGGTGACATTTTTGGGGACGGGAACATCCCACGGGATCCCGGTGATCGGGTGCGAGTGTCAGGTATGCCTGTCAGCCGACACCCGCGACAAACGCTTGCGGACGGCGGCCCTGCTAAAGACCCCGGAGACGGTGCTCATGATTGATACCCCTCCGGATTTTCGCACCCAATGCTTGCGGGAAAACATTCAACGCGTGGATGCGGTCCTTTACACCCACTCGCACACGGACCATGTGCTGGGTTTCGATGACTTGCGGAGGTTCTGCGAAATCGAGGATAAGGAGATGCCGGTGTATGCGGCCCCCCACACGCTGGCGGACTTAAAACGGATCTTTGCTTATGCCTTTGTGGAGGAAGGACGCTTTAAAAATTACGTGCGGCCGCGGGCAGTGACCATTGAGGGGCCATTTCAAGTGGGGGATTTGATGGTTCAACCCGTCAGCCTCCCCCATGGCAGAATGACCACCACCGGCCTGGTGTTTTCCAAAAACGGGAGGAAGTTGCTGGCCTATTACACCGATTGTCAATCGGTTCCCCCTGAAGCCGTTGAGGCCGCGAGAGGAGCCGAGGTTCTCGTGATCGATGCCCTGCGTCATTCGCCGCACAGCACGCATCATTCCCTCGAAGAGGCGAGAGAAGCCTCCATCCGGATTGCCCCCGAATTCACGTATTTTATTCACATGTGTCATGATCTTGGACACGCAGACACCGAACTCCAGTTGCCCGCCAATATCCGCCTTTCTTATGATGGTCTTCGAATCAACATTTAACCCGCCCTCGCGCCGCAAGGAAGCATCGGAAGCTTCACAACTCGCCAATGGGAAAGTCGTAAGGGCGTTGGCATGCGATGTCATTAAGCGGGGACACATGGCTCTTGGGATTTTGCTGGTGACGATGCTGACCTTTCAGCCCGCTAAAGCCGCCCCGTCCCCTGAAGCGCGGGCAACTGTGGTGATTTATAATTCCGCAGACATTGAGTCAGTGAACCTGGCCAAGCACTACGCAACGCGGCGTGAAATCCCGCAGGACAACCTGATTGGACTGACAACAGCCATGGCGGAAGAGATCAGCCGACAGGAATACACCCGCACCATTGCGTCGCCGGTGCGCGCCGCCCTGATCAGTCGGGGATTTTGGAAAGAAGATGCTGCCAGCGGGCGTATTGTGGCCACGAAGGCCCGCTACGTCGCCATCATCCGGGGCATCCCTCTCAAGATCCGGCCGGAAGAGGGGGTTATGCCAAACCGCACCCAACCGGATGCCATCGGCACCCGGAACGAGGCCTCTGTGGACAGCGAACTGATGACCCTTGGACTTCCTGCCGCCACCATTGCCGGCATCCGTGAGAACCCGTATTTCCGGAGGTTCACTCCCGCGCTGGATCTGGACGAAGCCCCGGAAATCCTTCTCGTCGGAAGGTTGGACGCCCCCGATGCGATCACTGTTCGTGCGATGATTGATGATGCGATATCTGTGGAGCGGGATGGCCTTTGGGGATGGGGATACATCGACTCGCGGGGGATCGTGAGCGGACCGTATTCAGAAGGCGATAAATGGCTGAATGGAGCGCTGGACGATATGCGCAAGCAGGGAATTCCCGTGCTGATGGATTCGTCGGCGGAAACGCTCCCTGAGGGCTTCCCGGTCACGGATGCGGCCGTGTATTACGGATGGTACACCGGAGACGTGAACGGGCCTTTTGCCGATATCTTTTTCCGGTTCCGGCCCGGGGCGATCGCCGTGCATATCCATTCCTTCAGCGCTGCCACCTTGCGGAGCACCTCGCAGGGATGGTGCGGGCCGCTCCTCGTGCGGGGAGCTGCGGCCACCCTGGGGAATGTGTATGAGCCCTACCTCTCTCTCACGACGGATCTGCAAATTTTTCAGGACCGCCTCATGGCAGGATTCACATTGGCGGAAAGCGGGTGGACATCCACCCAAGGCATTTCCTGGATGAGTGTGGTGGTCGGGGATCCTCTCTACCGGCCTTATAGTGCGTGGCGAATGACTGGCCGGGTTTCTCCGGCAAACCCTTCCAGTTGGGAGCTCTATCGCCGCATCATCCGGGCAAATGACGGGAATGTTCTCACAGCCTCCGAAAAACTCCGGGCCGCCGCTAAAAGGACAAACAACAGCCTCTTTCTGGAAGCTCTGGGCGCTGCTCAACTTGACGCGGGACAGAAAGACACGGCCTTGCAAACAATCAAAGAAGCGCTGGCTCTTGAGAAACGTATTGATGTGAGATTCCGTTTGGGATTGGAGGAATATGCGATTCTGCGGTCCACAGGAGATACCATGGCAGCCTCCCGCACCCTTTCGCGGATGGCGACGGAGGGGGTTCCGGCCAAGTCGAAAGAACTCCTTGCCGCATTTTACGAACACATGGTCCCGAACCCTGGCCCCACCCCCAAGATGAGATGAGCCGTGGCGATTCCCTGGTTAAAAATTACATTGAGGCCAAGGCAACCCATCATTCACACCTCAATGATCCGTCTGGATCCCCCCGGAAATCAGCCGGCGGGGAATTGGAACTTCAAGCCAGATTTTATGCGGGCGAATTCGGGCTGACATGGCGGGGGATTGACGGCGAGCAAATCGAAGCGATTCATCTTGGGGAGTGGAATCGCGAGCCTGGACCGGACTTTGTGGGGGCGGCTCTGCGCATTGACGGGAAGAACGTTCATGGGGACATTGAAATCGACTGCGAGGACGTTGATTGGGAACGTCATGGACATGCCACCAACCCCGCTTTTGACAACGTGGTTCTCCACGTGTTTTTCCGTCCCTCAAAAAAACGTTGTTTCACCCGCACCTCCAAGCACCAGCAGGTTCCGCAGGTCTGGCTGACATTGGAGCACTCACGCGGGGCGAGAAATGCCCGTGTGGCATCCTCCCGTTTGGATCCGCTGGCGCTGGAGGAAGTGATGGAAGCCGCCGTTCGCTACCGTCTTGCTGTTAAGAGGGAACGTTGGTTCCGGGCTGAGGCTTTGCATGGGAGCACGGAAGCATTATTCCAGGCGGTGGCCATGGCGCTTGGTTACAAAAACAACAAGGTTCCATTTCTTTTGGTTGCCCAGCGGGTGAGATGGGAACGGGCCCGGACCAAAGCAGGTGAGGCCCTGCTTTTTGGGATTGCCGGGTTTCTCGGAGCGGAGCAATTTGACAATGCCGGTGCGGACTCCCGCGATTATGCCCGGGACTTGTGGAACTCTTGGTGGACCGTGCGTGCGCGCGAGGAGCGGCTGATGTTACCGCCAGACTCCTGGAATTTTTCAGCAAGCCGCCCCTCGAATCACCCCCACCGCCGCCTGGGAGCATTTGCCGCCATCGCCACAAACTTCCCCAAACTGGAGAAATTGGTTCGTGGCAAAAGTCACATCGCGTTTCTGGAGTATTTCGCAGAACTCTCGCATCCTTTTTGGGAGGGCCATGCCTCTCTCGCAGGAACACCGCTGCAAAGGTCTTGTGCGTTGGTGGGCGTGGATCGCGCCACGGAAATGACAGCCAACCTGTTTGCCCCCCTTCAAGATCTCGAGGACAGCCTGCGGGTTTTGTCCTCATTAAAATGCATCAATGTCAGCTCCAAGGTCAAACGGGCCATCTCGTGGCTGGGGGTCGATCCCGACCATGCCGGACCCATCCTGGCCACAGCCCGTGGTCAGCAGGCGCTCCTGCAACTCTACGAAGATTTTTTTCCCGCACAGCCGGAGGATTTTTTCCCCGCGATCCGGCGCTCAGGCTGAAGCCAAAGCCTCATCCAAAACCGCGAGCAGGAAGCCGGCATCTTGGGACGTGAGGCACATTGGCGGTTTGATACGCAGAACATTTCCGTGCAAGCCGCCTTTGCCAAGGAGAAGCCCCAACTCGCGACAGCGCTCAAACACATGCAGGCAGGCTTCCTTGGCAGGTTCCTTGGTGTCACGGTCTTTGACCAATTCGATTCCTAACATCAGGCCCAAACCCCGGACCTGGCCGATGACAGAATATTTTTCCTGAAGCTTTGCAAACCCGGCCAGCAGTTGGGCTCCGCGTGCGGCGGCATTGGCCTGAAGCCCCTCCTCTTCGATCACCTCAAGGACGGCCTTGCCCTGCACGCTGGCCATCGGGTTCCCGCCGTAGGTGTTGAAATGGATGCGCTGCGCCAAAGTTTTTGCGATGGCTGGCGTCGTGACCACAGCTGCCAGCGGGAACCCATTCCCGATGCCTTTGGCCATAGTGACAATGTCCGGAACAACCCCCTGGGTCTCAAAGCCCCAGAAGTGTGATCCGGTGCGACCAAAGCCGGTCTGGACTTCGTCGGCAATACAAACTCCGCCAGCCGCCCGCACGATCTCATACGCGGAACGCAGGTAGCCCTCAGGAAAGACAACCGCCCCGCCAACACCTTGAACGGATTCGGCAATAAACCCCGCAACCTTGCCGGGCGTTGCATACGCAATCACATCCTTAATCTCTTCCGCATAAAGCGGTCCGGAGTCCTTGCCCGTCCACCGGCCACGGTAAAGATCTGGTGCCACCGCATGATGGACCCCGAAACTGTGCGGCACATTAAATTTCCATGTGTGATGCGATGTGAGCCCCATCGTTGATTGACTGCCGCCATGATAACAATTCCTCAGCGCAATCATGTCCCAATTCCCCGTTGCAAGCCTCGCCATCAGCATCGCCAGGTCATTGGCCTCCGAGCCCGAGTTCGTGAAATAGCAGACACTCAGGTCCCCTGGCATTTTCGCAGCAAGCGCCGCCGCATATTCGGCAATCGCAGGATTCAAATAAATCGTTGTTGTGTGCTGGAGCTTTTGGTTCTGAGCATTCAGTGCCGCAACGACCTTGGGATGACAATGCCCGACACTCACCGTCACAATCCCTCCAAAGGCATCCAAATACCGCCGCCCCTTCTCATCAAAAAGATATTGCCCCCTCCCCTGCACAATCATCAGGGGCTCCCTGTAATAATGAAAAATCCCGGGGCTCACATGCTCATGGCGAAGCCGCAGGACTTCCTCCTTCGACGGACCGGTGTAGGGTTCTGGCTGGAAGTCAAGTGCCGGCAGTTCTGGATTCATAGTTGCATGTAAGTCTCCTCAGTTGTTTTCCCAAAGGATCGATGAATAGGAATACAAATCAAGACCCTGGTGACCAAAAAACAAAAAGAGCACGTGTTGCGCCAGTTCGCTCCTTGAAGCCACCTCAATTTCACGTCATTTTTTACAAAAGCATCACTGGTGCAACAGGTTATTTTTGCGTTGCATAACTTTCGTTTTCTTGTTGCATATCCACCAAACTTAGGCCACGATAGCAGTATGAAAGGTGTTGATCCATGGATCAAAGGTGCTCGCCCGGGGTTTACGCTCATTGAGCTTCTCTTGGTGATTGCGATCATTGGGATTATGAGTGCTCTCGTCATCTCGGCGATCGGCAATGCGGCACAGGACTCACGCAATGTGATCGCCCGGCAACAACAGGTCGTTATCCAAGAGGCACTTAACGCGTGGATTTCATCGTCATCCTCCGGCACAAACGGCCTCCGAGCGGCTCGCACCGCCTACGCAGGGGCCGGCACCCACACCGCAAAACTGACCCTGATTCAAAACTACCTTGGAGCCGATACATATGGCCATTTTATGGATTTTTCATCTGGAGACACCTTGCGAAGTGATGCCATGACAAAAATCGGGGCTACTCTGGAATTCTCTGGTTGGACGACCTCCAACTATCCATCCGTTGAATTGATCCAATGAAATTCCCAGTCACAACAAAATCTGCTTTCTCCCTGGTGGAGGTCCTGGCCGCAATCACCATCATTGGGGTCATCACCTTCCTTGCGATTCCAAATATTGTTCAGATCAAGCAGGATGGAGAAGACAATCTGGCCCGGGCCAGGGCCGAGTCCTTGAATATGGCCATGGCTTCCCTCATTCAAGCCAATGGTCGGGTGACCGCGGTAAGCCAATGGACTGCGGCTGCATCAGATGCCAACCGTTTTGCCCTGCTCACCCCCTATATCGCCTTCGCAGAAACCAACCTCGCGAGTTATATGCCCAACGGCTACTCAGTGACCTTCCCCGCATCTATTTCCCCGCCCACCAAAGTGACCCTCCGAAACTATCAGAGCAACGTACTGTCGTACTGAAGTGCTCTGCTGAAGGTCATGGCCATTTCTCAGAAATTAAGAATGCTGCCGCTTTTGGAATGGCGGGGATTTTCGTTGCCGGAGTTGATGGTTGTGGTCGCCGTTCTTGGCATCCTGGCTGCTATCGGAGTTCCGATTATTTCGGGGTTGATGCCAAGCAGTGAGGGGTCGGTGGCTCAGCGGAATCTCAATTTGGTGAACGGGGCGCTTCATAATTTTAAACAAGCTTATTGGGAAATTTCTCTCGCGGCCAACGCAGGGAGCGCGGATGAACTTGCGATTTTTCGATCCCTTCAGTTCCGCGATCCGGTTGCCCCCCTTCCGGGAACCCCCTTTTTGTCGGCGTCCTCCCAGTTCACAGAATCCAGTTCCGAACAAACTTACAGGGCTTATTGGAATGGCATGGTGTTCAGGATGTATCCGAAAGGTGCTGCAGGAACAGGTTTTGATTTGCTGAAAATGTCGGGAACAACTAACGCTTATGTCTCAACCACAAATGGCCCAGCTGTCGGCCCTCCATGACACTATGAACACGCGTGATTGGAATTATCTTTCGGACTCTCTGGCAGAACAGGGATTGGTGGCTGGAGAAAAACCGGCCGAAGGCGTTCAGCTTCATGAGCATTTAGCTCAAAAAAATAACATTCCCCCGGAAGAGGCGCTGGAATGGTTCGCGGGAGCAATGCACATGCTGCCTTTGAGCCCCGTCCGTCCCTCGTGTTCGAGCCGGGCCGAGGGAATCTTCCGACGACTGGCTGTTCAAACAAACAATGAAGAGCCCTGGTTGCCCATGGGTAACCTGGGCCCTCTTGTGATTTGCGCCCACTTCAACCCCACCTCCGGCGGCCTTTGGGGAATTCCTGCAGAGTTTATCATTCCGGTGATCCTCCCTCAGAACGCATACACGATTCTTAAAAAAGACATTGATGAGCGCCTGGCATTCAAGCCCTTGGAACGCACGGAACCTGTGACGCTCTCAACACCGCTTCCCCGGCGGGAGGGTCTGGACAGCGCGCTCCAATGGTTGATTGATGAATACCCCCTCGAGGACGGAGAGGCCAAATCCCGGATTCGAGAAGAGAGCGCGAAAATTTTGCGGGAGAACGGCGGAAATCCTGTTGCTCTGAGAAAGTTGAACCGGGGCTTGGGGTTGGCCTTGCATTTCCTGGCCACGGGCGAGGCCTGTTTCCATGCGGAACATGCGCCGACTCAGGCTATTTTTCCAGAAGCCATTCTCGACAAACACACCGTTTATCCCCTGTTTTGCGGAAAAAAAGTTGTCTATCTTCTTTCTGAAGAGAAACAAAATTACGCCTTTGAGGACGAATGGCTCTCAGGGGGTAATGAGGTTTTTGTTTTCCGCACCGTCCGGGCCGATAAGGAGGCCATCCAAAAGGTCATAGCCCGCGAACGCGGCCGAACGGCCACAGTGGCCGATGTCACCATGTCCGAGGACATGGTCGATTCCGATGCTCAGAACATTGTTGATATCGATGTTCAAAATATTCAGAAGATCAATCCTTCAAGTATTAACGCCACCCCGGAGCAGGTGATTCACTGGATTTTGAATCGCGCCATCGCGGGGCGCGCCAGCGATCTTCACATCGAAAAGTTTTACAATATGGCCCGCTTCAGAGCCCGTATTGACGGCGAACTGAAAGTGATCCATTCCTGCCCGGAAGAGCAATTGCCCCGGTTCGTCAGCCTCATTAAAAATTACTCCAACATGGGGCAGCGCCGTCAGGATGCCCAGGACGGACGTTTTTCCCTTCTCCTTGGAAAACGCCGCGTCGATTGCCGTGTTTCTGCCATCCCTTGCCGCAAGGATCAACAAAAGATCACCATCCGCTTTTTGGATAAACAGGATGGGGTCAAGAAGCTGGAGGCCCTGAACCTCTCTCCTTGGCATTTGGGCGTTGTGGGAGACGCCATGAGTCGCGACCAAGGCCTGATTCTTGTGACCGGTCCGACCGGGAGCGGCAAAACGACCACGCTTTACGCTCTTCTCAACAGCATCAACTCGGAAAATATCAACATTCACACCGTGGAAGATCCCATCGAGTATGAAGTGGAGGGGCTGAACCAAACTCAAACCGATCCCGTGAATGGGATCAACTTTGCGGAGGGGCTGCGGCGCCTGATGCGCGCGGATCCGGACGTGATTCTGATCGGGGAGTGCCGTGACGAGGAGACTGCCAATGCCGCCGTCAATGCCGCACTCACCGGCCACCTTGTGCTCACCACCCTTCACGCCAACGATTGTTTGCGCGCTGTCAGCCGTTTCATTTCCATGGGAATTCCGCCATACCTTCTGGCCGACTCCCTCGCTCTCACCCAGGCCCAGCGACTGGTTCGCCGGCTCTGCACGTATTGCAAAAAACCAACAGAGATCGGTAACGATTTAAAAACCATTCTGCGGGTGAATCGGATCACGATTCCCAAAGAGTCTGAATTTGTTTACACAAAGCAGGGATGTCCGGAGTGCAATGAGACCGGTTATTCCGGACGTATGGCGCTGATGGAAATGTGCCCGATTGACAATCAGCTTGCGGATCTGATCGCGGTGAATGCCCCGCAAAGCAAAATGCGCGAGCTTGCTTTTCACAAGGGGGTGTTGACCCTCTACCAACAAGGACTCGAGCAAGTGCTCGCAGGAAATACCACACTGGAGGAAGTGGCCTGCCTCGCTTACACCGCTCTCACCGAAGACGCCGAACCCGACGACCCCACCATCCTCCACCTCAGCAAGGAGAAGCTGAATCATGGAGAGGCCAAGCAGGCCGAGGCCGCTCACTGATCGGCGGACAGAAGTTCTTTGTAAAAAGATTCCAAGGCTGCAATCGACCGGGTCTGCTCAAATTTCTGGCGGGCCTGGGCAGCTGCGGAGACTGACATTCCGGAGTAAAGCTCCGCGTTCGCAGCAAGGGTTTCCAAACGATCCAGCAATAAATCCGGCCGGCCTTCGGGAACTAAAAATCCGTCCCCGCCGTCCACAACCGCCTCGGGGATTCCTCCGTGGAGCGTGGCCACCACAGGCAATCCGCTTGCCATGGCCTCCAACAAAGAGTTGGGGACTCCTTCCTGGTCCCCCGCGGGAGTTGTCACACTCGGATGCAAGAAGACATGCGCACGCTGAAACAAGGCATTCAATGCCTCACGTTCCAAAAATCCTGCAAAATCCAGTCCGTCCTGAATTCCCAGATCTTTTGCAAGCTGTTCGATCTTGGGTTTGAGGGGCCCCTCTCCCGCTAGCACCAAACGGGATGCAGGGTACTTTTTACGAAAGGCTGCAAACGCCTCCAGGGTGTTGAAAATTCCCTTTTTCTCAATGAAACGGGAGGCCTGCACAAAAATCCATTGGCCGTCTTCCGGATGCTGCCGCACGGTTGCGGGAAATTGATCCATCGGGATTCCTGTGCGGTTGATGCGGATTTTGGAACGCTCGCACCCCAAATCCACCAGGCGCGCGGCCAGAGATTCACTGCGGGCGAGCACCATCGGAAGGGTGCGAAGGAGCTCCCGCAACCGGTCATTGTAACCGGGCTCGTCATCTCGAAGCATGATGTCCATGCCATGGAAGGAGACCACAGCCGGGCGTGGCCAGTTCTTAAGAAACGGAAGAAGGTGGACTCCCGTGTGACCAAAATAGACGTGGATCAAATCCGCAGACCTCCTGCTCAACACGCCCTCAAGCTGATCATACTCCCCCCGATAAAAAACAGGCTCCATTCGTGCCAGATATTTTTTATGAAAACGCAGCAGAAAATTGATGCGCGGACGGGGAAGCACTTCCACGTCCTCAAAAGGAAACACACCGGCATTTTCCCGGCTCTTTGTCATCACAAACGTTGAGAAATCCTTCAGCCCTGTGACCTGACGGTAGATGTGCAGCATCTCCTTTTTTAGGAAGGTCGTGCAATAGCTGGCAACAACGGGGCGGGTCATAGGATCAAGCAGAACAGAGGTCTGACGTTTCCATCCCGGGCTCCTGCCACTGTCGCGACCCCGCAGCCATCCTCCGACTTTGTTGATTTATTCCCATTCGCTGCAAGCTTCCAAGAAGCATTGCCACTCCGCCAAGCCCAAACTTTCTCACCCTGCGGGATTTGGAAAATTCTATGGATCACAAGGCTTTTCATTTTGCGAGAGCCTGCTAGGATTTTGGCAGTGTCAAATTCCGTAACCCCTCCTATTCCCCGTCAACCCATCGGCCGCACGTTTTTGGTTGCGGTTATTTTGCTTGGGCTGTTCGGTCTGGTTCAACTGATGGCCGTAGCCAGGCATTATTTGCCGCTGCTTCGAACCCAGTTGGTGGAGGTCAGCGAGAGGGAGGAAGCGCCCTCAAAAGAAGCCTTTCGTCCGGAGATTCCCATTGCTCAGGCCTCCCCGGAACCGGCTCTCATCGCCCGTGCCGCACAAATTGTTGCCGAGGCAGACCGGAATTTCCGGGTGGGTGATTTTGAGTCCACCTTGCGCTCCCTCAAGCAAGCCGAGCAAATCCTTCCCGCCGACCCCGCCATTCAATTCCGCATCGGACAGGTGTACGAAGCGCTGGATGACAAATCCCAGGCGTTTGTGGCCTTCGAGCGTTCGATTGCCGTGCCTGGTTTGCCAATGGACATTCGCAGACAGGCCGAACAAAAAATGGCTCTCCTTGCCCAGGTGCTCGGAGGAGCGGTCGGGGGTGGCGCGAATCCTGGTGCTGACTTAACAGCCCCCACGGCTCAAGGTTCCCCCGGGGAGCCCGTCAGGGACGCTGTTGGCCTTCAGCCCGGATCCGTGCTGGGCGTGGTGGATGCCCGTCTTCAGGACAGCCAGCCGGGCGGGAAAACCCTGCGCATTGCCGTGAAATCGAAACCGGATGCTGCGATTGATCCGCAGCTCATGAATGTGCATGTGTTTTTCTACGAGCAAGAAGAGTCCGGAGAGGTTGTGGTGACGGAGGCAAAATCCACAACCCAATGGATCAGCCCGCCAGTGGATTGGGCGGACAGCGAGCCGGAGCTTTTGGATGTGGAGTACCCGCTGCCCGATGGCGGACTGCCCGGCAACTCCGCCGAATTTGGAGCCCTTAACCGCAAATATTATGGCTACGTGGTGGGGGTCTATTACAACGGGGAATTGCAGGACTCCCGTGCTGCCCCGGGACGTCTGGACACCCTCTATCCCCTTCCCCTTCAATTGAAGACCTCCTCGAGCGAATGAAAATTCTGATAGCCGACCCGGACCTGGAATCATCCTCAACTCTCTCCGCTTGGCTGGTTCGAAATGGCTGGCCGCAACCTGGAATTACCGCAACCAGCGAGGAGGCCGTTGATTGGGTCAACAAAAACGGCAAGCTCGACGTGCTGATTTCCGAGGTCTTTCTTGAGCCGACAGATGGGCTCACCTTGCGTGAAAGTCTTTTGACGCATCTCCCGAAGTTAAAGACCGTTTTTTTGTCAGCTTACGATGTGTCTGAACATAAGGAGCGGATGATTGGTTGCGAGTTTGTTCCCAAGCCCTGTTCCGGGGAAGCACTGGATGATGCCATTCGTCAACTTTTTGAGCCCCAAGCCGGCGGGGGGACGGTGACAACGGCAAGTGCATCCGGTGTCTCAGCAACTCCAACGGCAACCCCGAGGGTTGTGGCCACCCCCCAAGCCGTGGCCCGTCCCGTGGCTGCAACACCCCGCGTAGCAGCCTCACCCGTGGCTGCAGTCGCCACACCCAAAGCCCAGATTGCCAAGGTTCCGGGCGAGAAGGCCGCCCCCTCTTCTGCTGCCACTCCCAAGGCAACAGTCCCCAAGGTCGCTGTTGCAAAACCCTCTGCCCAGCCAGGAGCAAGTCCGTCGGCAGTGCCCAAAGCAACTCCCAAGCCAGCAGCCCGCCCGGCGGCAAAATCCACAGCGGGCGCTCCGAAAGCCTCCTCTTTTCGTGAGGTGGAATTGTTTCCAGATGGTTTGGTGGGAGCCACACTGGGCCAATATCGAATTGATGCCAAAATCGGCATTGGCCGGATGGGAGGAATCTATCGTGCCACACAGAAAAACATGGCCAGGCAGGTACGTTTTTATGCCCTGAACGCCGAGAAAGCCGGGAACGCTGCCGAGGTGGAACGGTTTATTTCCAATGCCAGCGTCAAAGCCAATGTCAACCATCCCAATGTCTTTGCCATTTATGAGGCCGGGGAAAGCAATGGGATCTATTACTACACTTGCGAGTACGAACCTTGCAGCACCATAGCCCAACATCATGAAGCTGGTGCTGTGATTAGTGAAATCGATGCACATCGCATTCTGAAAGTTGCGGTAGATGTGCTCGGATCATTCACCAGGACAGGAACATTGCACGAAATGGTTACCGAGCGTTCGATTCTTTTAGGGGCCGGAGGACGGTGTTGGATTGCCAACATCGCCGCTCACACAGTCACCCAACCATTCGACTCCGCGCAGGAGATGGCCGAACTCTCCCGGATTGTTCTTGCCGTCTTGCAACCTGCAGGGAGTGGCCCGGATCTGGGTTTGCGGACTCTGCTGGAAAAGACCGTGGCAGGTGAGGGCCCATCTTCCTGGCCGGCTTTCGCTCAGGAACTTCAAGTCCTCGAACCCAAGGTTGCCCCTCAGGATGCCTACAAATTGGATGCCCAGGAGAGAGCAGCCATCCGCATGGTCGAAGAAACCAAAAAGAGCCAGCGACGCAACATGCTTATCAGCTCAGCTGTTTCTCTGGTGCTGCTCACGGCCGCGTTGGTATCCCTGTTTTTTCTCTTCAAACGCGACAAAGGCACAGCCGCAAAAGCCTTTGATCAAATGGTTGAAATCCCCGCCGGCGAGTTCATTTACCAAGACGGCCAGAAGGTCATTCTGCCAAAGTTCTACATTGATGAACACGAAGTCACGATTGGTCAGTACGCAGAATTTTTGGAATTTCTTGAAAAGAACCCCGATGCGGCTGCGAAGCTTGCCCACCCCAACCAGCCCAAAGGCAAATCCCATTTCCCTGCGGAGTGGGCTGACAAAACGGAATTGGACCCTCCCATTCCGGGATATTTCACGCGGGCAAAAAAATATGCCAGCTACCAGGGAGCGGACCTGGACCTGAATTCCCCGGTATTTGGAGTCGAGTGGTTTGATTCTTATGCCAACGCCAATTGGAAGGGGCGCAGGCGGCCCCCCGAGCAGGAGTGGGAAAAAGCGGCCAGGGG
>JBGSPC010000262.1:0-2313 GCA_041738805.1 Terrimicrobiaceae bacterium
CCCCTGTGCTCCAACTCCACGTGCACGATTTCCTTTTCCCCACTCTCACTCCCCACGTACCGATACCCTCTTATTCCTATTTTCATTGCTCCCATCTTGCTCCTTTTCTTCCCTCATCCCCATTGTTTGATGGAGAGCCGAAAATCCGAGGGGATGAGAATATCTTTTCGACAACCTACTTGGGAGACGTGGGATTCCTGGCCTGGTGCATCATCAGCGATTCCAGTTCCCGGGCGACGGCCTCCTTCTCCGTTTCCTTGACGTAGGCATAGGCACGGTTTTTGTTGGGTTCTTTGTTCCACGTGAGGATTTTGGTTTCCTTGTCGAAGCTGATCGATCCAGGTTCTGAGAGATCGAAGTGGTTGCGGAACGATTCACGTGCGGCATAAAGGAGGCGCATCTGGTCCCATGTGGGGCGGTCCTTGGCAATTCCCTTAAAGTAGGCTTCATAGCACTTGCGGATGATGTGCTGCTCCGGGGCGTCCTTGTAGCAGGAACCGACCACGATGTGCAGTCCGCTGCCTCCGGCGAATACGGTGGGGAAATCAGAGGGCAGGTTTTCCAGTTCGTAAGCAGCGGCGTTCTTGTCGTTCGTGTAATTCCAGCCCGCTTGGCCCCTGGGAAGCGTGGCGCGGCCATTGCCCCCGGCGGCATAAAACCGGATCTTCTGGCGCATCAGTTCGATCCCATCAAGCGGGCTGTGCTGATCGGGCTGAGATTTGAGGAGGTTGGCGATATTGGTCGCCTGGCCGACGACAACCAAGGTGACGGAGTGATCGGGCTGAGCGGCGAGGACTTTGCGGTAAAGATCCACGACGTCGGGGGCGGTATCCTGGGTGAGTTCGTGCGGGTAGGCTGCAGCAATCTCGTCCATCTTGAAAAGGTTGTCGTGGATGGGGGCGTCTTTCTTGGCGATGGTGCCCAGGGGAAGATCGGGTCGGCCATAGTAGGTATTGATAGCGTGGGCTAGCGCCACGGCTGCTTCATGTCCGTTGACAATGCCTACGGCAAGGATGTCGATTTCGCCCCGGTAAGCGAGGGCATGCAGAACCGCCAGGGTGCCGGCGTCATCGACGTCATTGCCCAGGTCGGTGTCGAGAATGATGCGGGTGAGATCGTCGGCTGGAGCGGGGACGGTGGTTTGGGCCGCCAACGTGAGCGCAAGGGTGGAGAACATGGCAAGAAGAAGGAGGGGTTTGAGCATACGTGATGCGTTTTCGGCAAAGTAGAGAATGAGGCCCGAGCGTCAATGAAGATGTGTGCGCAGAGAGCACAGCCCCGAGCATTCAAAACGGGTGAGCAGGGGTAGAGCGTTCTTGGAACGCTTTCACTTAATGACGCAGGGGGAATGGGCGTCCCGCCCGTTTGAAAGCTGACTCCCCGCAGATCTAGTCAAACACGGTCGAGACAACCATGCCTCCTGACCTTGTGGCAACCTCACCCACTTTTAACCACACCCCGACGTCGCCCTCCTATAAAAAATGCCGTTGACATCAATAAATGATGCGCTGAGCATCAATTCAGGAGAACAATAATAACCCTTGATGATGATATCGCTCAAGTTCTTGAACGTGAGTCGGAAGCAAAGAGGGTTTCCTTCAAGGAAATTGTGAATTCCACGCTCCGGCGCGGGCTTGTGGCTGGGAGCATTTCCGCTTCCGTCCTGACGAAGGTTGTGTCCCGACCATTTGGCGGCGGGCTCCTGCCCGGGTTCGATCCTGACCGCATGAACCAACTCAATGATGAGCTTGAAATTGAGGCTTTCCGTAAGAAAGCAGTTCCTGAGCGGCCATGATTCTGCCTGACATCAATCTTCTCCCCTACGCATACGACTCCCGAGGGGCCTACTTTCCGGCCGCCTCGGCATGGTGGCAACGCTGTCTGGACGGCCCGGAGCCGGTGGGCCTTGCATGGGGGGTTATTCTGGGTTTTATCCGGATCTCAACGAATCCACGCGTTTACGCGGAGCCTCAGACCCCGGAGGCGGCCTGCTCCACCATCGCGGAATGGTTGACGTTGCCCCATTTCCACCTCGTGGATCCGGCCCACGGCCACTTCACGAGATTGAGTGCCAATTTGAAGCACTTGGGAGTGGCCGGGACCCTGACCACAGATGCGCACCTTGCCACTCTCGCGTCCGAATCGGGCCACATCCTGCATACCACGGATGCCGACTTTTCCAGATTTCCCACTTTAAAATTTATTAATCCTTTGCGGGCCTGACCTCCAAAAGGGGGAAAATGCCTGCTGGCCACAGGCCGGCATCATCAGAGGTTCCCGATCAGCGTGCAATGATGACAGCGCTTGGATATT
>JBGSPC010000273.1:0-4054 GCA_041738805.1 Terrimicrobiaceae bacterium
GCGCGATTCTGAACCGCAGATTTCCGCTTGTCAATCAAATAAGCACATCTAGACCTTTCATGTATCACGTGGCTATACTATCGGCCTTGCTTTCATTCACTGATGGTCTTTCCACTAGAGGAGCACCGCCATGGCTTCGGCGTTAGGAGTACGCCTGCGGCGTTTGCGCGAGGCAAAGAAATTGACTCTGCAGCAGGTCGCTGACGCGGCCGGATGTACCAAGGCGTACATCTGGGAACTGGAAATGAAGGACGGCCAACGCCCGTCCGCCGAACGGGTTCAGGCACTGGCCAAGGTGCTGGGCGTGACGATGGAGGACATCATGGGGGAGCCTATCCAGAAGGTTCCCGAAGCCAGCCTAGAGGATGTGGCCTTCTTCCGCGAGTACGCTGGGATGACAGAAGAAGAGAAGAAGAACTACCAAGACGTTCTCAAGATGATGTTTTCGCGCAAGAGCGGAGACTGAGGATTGAGCGCATCACAAGCCCTGACGGGTTCCATAGCCTCCAGCCATGTCATCAAGTGGTTACGGGCGTGGTACAGCGAGGGCATGCCCGACGCCATCGATTTGGAAATCGTCCGGCAGATGTTGCCGTCCACACCTTATGGGGCGGGTGTTCGGGAGATCAAGCCGCCGGTCGAAATCATTGGCGAGGCGTTCGAAGGAGTGCTGGCCCGCGATCCTGATGACCACGCAGTTTGGGGTATTGCCTACAACGGGAAGGCTCGACGTGAGCGGCAACGCTTCACTATTGCCCATGAATTAGGTCACTTTATCTTGCATCGCAGTCAGAAGCAGAGTTTCAACTGCGACAGCCAGAGCGTTCACACCGGCATCGATGGCCTTCGCCAGATTGAGCGCGAAGCTGACGAGTTCGCCGGCAACCTGCTGATGCCTGGCGATCTGCTGCGCGAGTGGATATCCAATCAGCGCATTGATTTACATGTCCTCAGTGCGATCGCCAAGCGTTTCCAGGTCTCGTTCGAGGCGTTGTGCATCCGCTTTATCAAGTTCACCACGCAGCGTGCGATCCTCGTCTATTGGGACAATGGCTTCGTGAAGTACGAATGGCGCAGCAGCAGTGCCGTCAGGACGCGGGCGCGCATCCGGCGCAATGGTGATCCACAGGAGCCATTGCCGGGCACGCTGGCAGCCGATACCAGTGTCGAGCAAGAATGGGATGGCACGGAAATGTCAGCCGCGATCTGGTGCCCGGAAGAGGCAGCACACATGAAGCTGTGGGAGTTCAAGCACAGTTACGGCGCACGTGATCGAATCCTCACGCTGCTCCTGCTCGAAAACGCCGAGCCACGATCATGGGATCGGTCGTGGCAAGACGAGGAAAGTTTCGACAGCTTTGATCAGTTCGTCTCGAACGGCCAGTTGCCGGTTCGGTAATTGCGTTGCACGAAACCTCAAGCGCCCAGACAACGTAATACGTCCGCCTGACCGTTTTTTGGGCCGTAACGACCATCTGCTTTCATCTTTCGCATCCCCGAAGCTAGGCTTCTCATTCCTTAAAAATGAAGAATCCCCGGTTTATCAGGGGCTTGTATTCGCGAAAAAAAATCGACCATTGGCGCGGGAGATTGGTTTGTGCCTTCGGAATATTGTTCGATCCGTTGCCAATTTCGGCAACGCCAAACCAATTTTTCGAAAGGTAAAAATGATGGCTAAGTCCTCGACCAAGTCTGGCTCCCACTCCCCCATGAACGCCACTGCTGCAGCCCGCATTCAGAGTGCGACTGCCCGGGTAAGCGGCGGCCAGGTTGCTGCAGGCAGCTTTGCCGCTCGCGCGCAAGCTGCAGCTGCCCACAATGGAAATGGTAGTACCGGCGGCAAGTCTGGCGGCAACCAGTAAAAGCCAATAGCCCCCAGGTGGACAACTGCTTGGGGGCTAGAGCGCGCCATGAAATACTGCAAAGATCGAGCGATTTCCGATTTTGTGCGCCGGCTGATACAAGATGGATGGCAATATCACATGGGCGGGCGTCATGGAAAGCTTATTTCCCCATCAGGAAGGAGAATCCCGGTTCCCTGTACCCCAAGCGATCATCGAGCGTTCCAGAACTTCAAGCGGGACATTCGCAAATTACTGAATTGTTGCCTGACATGAGTACGAACATGAACCTTCCTCCCCCTTATCCTCGACTGGGTGAGTTATACCGGGCACTGGCGGTTGCACTAGGGACCAAGGGCAATCACTCAGATATCGACGAACTTGCCCGCAAGGGCGAGTTCAACTGGGCTCTTCTTCCCTCGTTGGGGGATGAGCTTATCGTCATTCCTTTAACAAAATACGTCGATCCGGAGTTTGCAGATATGGTGGGCCACTCGTTGGCGCACGCCCATGCAAGCTATCTGCACCTCGTATCGACCGTGCCCCTGGATAGCCTTAGTCGAGAGGAATCCCTGCCGCTGCTCGTTGAACATTACTTTGCCATCCATGCACTTGGTCTGATTTTCGGCATTAAGAAGGGATTTAGTGGTCCAGATTTGATGCAGCTTCTCGACCCGGAGCTGCATCCGGTTGCTGTCGTCTTGGCTTGGCTGGATGAGGGGGAGCCCATTTTACTGGCTAAATTGGCATATCCACAAACGACGACGACTGATCGTAACGACATCGAAAAATGCCGAAAGTGGGCCAAAGGAACGGACCTTCCGGACTGCCAGAGCATCATTCGGTTTGCTGCGGCACTGAAAGCTACCGGCAACGTTGAAGAAAAGAAGCTTCAGAATTTGCGGCGCTGGTTGATGGTTGCGCGAACCCTCGCTCATTTGGAGAGGGAATCCCCTGTTCCTTTCCGAAGTGCGATGCGTCGGCATATCTTACTTGGGATGCCGGATTTCGATATTGGCCGGGTGTTGTCTATGGCTGTAACTGAATCAGGGAAACGCTTTTCTACGCTGACCATGCCTGCACTGATGCTGTATGAACGACTGAAGCGTACGACACAAAAGGAGCTTGGTGAGCAGGTAATACTCAAGTCGGAACTGGATGACTTTGAGCGTATGACTGCTGAAGTTGAGCCAGAAGGGCGCACTCGATTCCATATCGAATGGTTGCGTGGCCGGTGGCATGTGCTCTCTGGTCGTTTTGACCTTGCCCTGCCGCACTACGAGTTAGCCGCAGAATTGGCCAACTATCGTGCCGGCGATCAACAGAAACGAATTGTGGAGGAAGCCTTGGTGTTGGCTGGCCATCTCCGCAAAAAAGCACTGATTAAGCGTCTCAAGCATCGGGCAGTGGCGTTCGGCTTGTTCTCCGAACCCCGAGGCGATGACGTTGTCGATGATTGGGAAATCGACCTTCTCAGCCAACAATTTCATCAAGTGTTTCCGGCTCAGGGGCGATTTCCTGAAACCTTGGCAGACGGTGTCGAGAGTGGGCCTCTTCCGTTTCTGGTATTCGATGAAGAAGAGCTCGCGCAGGTCAAACTGGATCGCCGCGCCCCGGATCGAGTGATTTCAATCCAATTTCGGGATGGACAGAGCAGACGCTGGCCACAACTTCGCTTTTTTGCGTCATACAACCAATTTGACGCGGTGAAAACATTGCTGGCATTGGGTGCGTCAGTCGATAAGTTGGACGAGTCGGGTGGCTCAGCGTTGCTTTGCGCTATCCAGGAAGCCACCCAAACTGGCGATCGTCGGGTTTTGGACTTGCTTCTGGAGCATCCACACTCCAGTTCTGTCCTCGACAGCGTGACCACGAAGAAGCAGCTGACCCCATTGTTCTGCGCTGTCGACTTTGGTGAGCCCGATGTCGTGGAAAAGCTGCTGAAAATGGGGGCTTCTGCCGACCTGAGAGGGAATGTTGTCGACCAAACTCCGCTTTACTACGCCCTGGAAAAATTAGGAGTAGTCCGGAATCCCGCCAAGCTCTATCATTTTCTTTGTCAATCGCTGGCTGCCAATCCTGACCTTGTTCAGAGTGAGGTTCTGCGACGCTACAACGTCAGTGTGGCAGGGGTTTTTGGTGATGGACAAAGCCTTCGCAAACTCCGCGAAATTCCCAGATATGCAGAATTATTTGAAAGACTTGTTTCTGCC
>JBGSPC010000004.1:0-3910 GCA_041738805.1 Terrimicrobiaceae bacterium
TACCTGCAAGCCACCATGGATTTGCAGATGGGCGATCTGCTCAAGAACATGCGCAGCAGCCACGTCTTCAGCGTCTGCGGACTGCCGGACGTGAAAGTTTTAAAAGCCAAACCCGGCCCGGACAAGGCGGAGCGCTGGGAAGTGGAACTGCTCGGACTGGAAACCTTCGATCCCGTCACCATGGAAGCGGATTCCGTGAGCGGCAAGGAAGTGCCCGCCTGGTTCCTGGACACCGATTACAACGGCATGGTCTTCAAAGTCCGCCAAGCCTTCTTCCCCCGCACCGGTGCTTGGGAAAAACTCAAAAAGAGCCTCAAGGTCGAATTCGAAGAAGGAGTCTGGGACCACCTTGCCGGCACCACCAGCGCCCCCTTCGAACCCGGCGAGCAACGCCGCATCGCCGTGAAGGTGATCGATCCGAGAGGAAATGAATTGTTAGCAGTGAAGAAACTGGAGGTGACGAAATGATCCGGGAAGTCGTACTAAGGAGGTTCAAACGTTTCGAGGAACAACGATTTCCGCTCAGTGGAAACGTGGTGCTTGCCGGACAGAACAACTCTGGCAAGACGACGGTGCTTCAGGCAATATCGGCGTGGTCTCTGGCGTTCCAACAGTGGCGGCTTCTAAACGATATCAACAAGCATGGCGGTGCCTATTCAAGAAAGCCACTCGCCCGACAGGCATTCAATGCGGTGCCGCTTCGGTCATTTGATTTGCTTTGGCATGATCGTGCCTCCAACGCTCCAATTGAGATCGAAGTGTTTTTCGAAGATGGTGGATCGCTTTGCATGGAGATCATACCGGACAGCACCGAGCAAATATACGTGCGACCCAGACGAGATGCCGCGCGGGAATTGGTCCAACGGGATCTTGTGCCGGTAACTTATGTGTCCAGCGTTGATGGATTGGAAATTGAGGAACCGGCGCACAATCCGGATTGGATTGCTACGTTAATGGGGCGTCAGCGACCTGGCTCAATTCTGCGCAACCTCGTGCTGGATGTGTCGCGTGGGCTTGCCTGGGAACGTTTGTGCGACAGCGTCCGCCGATTGTTCGGGGTGGAACTCTTGGTTCCCCAGACAATGGGTGGCGCGATCATCAGCGAGTTCCAGAAGCAGGGAGAAACTCTTTCGCTAGACATCATGAACGCGGGTAGCGGTTTTCATCAGGTGCTGCTCCTTCTTTCCACCCTCTACACACGCCCGGGAGCGGTGCTCCTTATCGACGAGCCCGACGCTCACCTGCATGTGTTCCTTCAGGACACGATTTTTTCCGAACTGAGGTCGGTTGCCGCAGAGTCGAATTCTCAGATCCTCATCGCCACGCACTCGGAGGTAATCTTCCGGTCGGTGCCGCCCGAGAGGTTGCTTGTCATGATGGGGACTCCGCGCCGTATCAGCGATAATACTGAGAGGGAGCAGCTTGCTCGTGCCATGGGCGTTCTCGAACAAGTGGATATCGTTCAAGCGATGCAGGCACCGGGGATCATGTATTTTGAAGGCTATACGGATCTCAATCTCTTGAGGGCATGGGCCACCAAGTTGCAGCATCCCGCGCTGGCATATCTGGACAGGACTCCCTTCTGGAAGCCTCTTGTGTGGCAAGCCCGGGACATGGCTGGGGGGATTCGGGCAGACGACCATTACAATGCATTGAAGCTAGTCCGGGATGATCTCACTGCAATTCGGTTGATCGACATGGATGGCCGTAGCCGGGGCATTCCTGCCGATGTCGCGCCCCGGCCGGCTAGGATGAACAAGATTGCATGGACACTTTATGAATCCGAAAGCTATCTGGTTCATCCTGTTGTCTTAGCTCGCTTTGTGGGAAGCCATCCAGAGGCCAATGGAGAAGATGCTGTAAGGGCTTTCTTCGAAAATGCTCTCGGGCACGAACTTTACGAACGATTTCGTGAGAACCCATTTGATCCTCCTCCACTCGTAAAAACCTACCTAAGCACAACCAAGGCGCGAACAGAAATCATCGGAGGTGTTCTTAATGGGGCGGGGATTCATGGTTTCTCATATACGGATTTTGATCGAATTGCTGGAGTGATGGAGCCTTCCGAGATTCACCCTGAAGTAATCGAGAAACTCGACTTCATCCAAGCAGCATTCGGACTATGAGCAGCACAAAACCACTCGAGTCTATTCCGGATGTTCCCAATTGAGCGCAGAACGAAGTTTCGCAATATCCACGACCCTTGCCATGATTACCAAGATCGAAGCTGTGAATTTCCGTTGCCTACGTGCGATTTCGCAATCGCTCGGCCGGTTTCATGTGGTGGCAGGTCCGAACGGCTCCGGCAAAAGCACCTTTTTCGAAGTTCCAAAGCTGCTAGCCGCGTTCGGGAGGGAGGGGCTCGATGCGTTCCTTGATGCCGCGCAGGCCCGGGAATTCGAGGAACTCTTGTTCCTGGGTAAAGGGCGCTCATTCGAACTTGCAGTGGAAATGGCTGTTCCTCCAAACATCCTGGAGGAAGATCCTTTCGGCCCCAGGGTCATTCGTTATGAAGTGCGGATCGGATTGAAAGAGGATGATGAAGCAGGTTCTCCGCCAAGAATCCTCCAGGAAAACCTGTGGCTGCTACCGAAGAGTGAAGTGGCTCTGCGGGCCGCAAGGGTGCAGATGGAGTTGGAGTTTCCCAGCGCCAGCAATGAACTGTTCACCATCATTCACGAAAAAGTTCCCAAGCAAAGCAGGTGGCGGACCGTTGCGAAGAAGACCGGTACTGGAAATTCCTACTTCAAAGCCGAAACCACCAAGTGGAATCTTCAGATCCGCAACGCGGCGAATGAGTCGGCTCTGAGATCCCTGCCGTCCGATGATCGTTTTCCAGTTGCGAACTGGTTCCGGGATCAGTTGTTCGAAGGTGCCTTTCACCTTGCGTTAAAGAGCGAGTCGATGCGGCAGGCTAGTCCACCTTTGAAGAAAGCTGGTTTCGCTCCAGACGGCTCGAATTTACCTCATCTGGTGGCCGCTCTTCCGGACACCATGGCTGGCAAGCGGGCTTGGATCGAACACATCCAGACGGTTCTTCCCATCGCCGATGTTAGGGTCGTCACAATGCAGGAGAACAATAGCAAGTATCTGGTGGTGATCGACCAAAACGGGGCGAAGATTCCCGCTTGGCATTTGTCGGACGGAACGCTGCGGCTGCTGGCTCTGACCTTGCTTCCATATATTCCCCAGAGTTCATCAGTGTTTTTCATCGAAGAGCCGGAGAACGGTATCCACCCACAGGCGGTGGAAGCGGTGTTCCAGTCATTGAGTTCGGTTTACGAAGGACAAGTCATGGTGGCGACACACTCACCGGTGATGGTCGGATTATGCGAACCGGAGCAACTACTCTGTTTCTCCAAGACCAAGACCGGGGAGATCGATGTTCTGACGGGAGACAAGCATCCGATGCTGAGGGACTGGAAACAAGGTTTGCCACTGGCAAGACTTTACGCCGCGGGAATTCTGAGTTGATGAGAGCCGACGACCAAATTGCAATTCTTGTCCCCGATGGAGCCTATCCACTGGTTCTTTCGGCATTTCTCAAGGAGCGGACCAAAAGCATAGGCTTGCGCCGTGTGGCTTTTGAAATTGTGAAAGACGCCTTCCGGGATAGTAGTCGGGAGGCGGTGGAACTCTTACGTCCGTTTCAAAGGCATTGCAGCCATGCCTTGATTATCAGGGACCTGCATGGCAGTGGTTGGGAAGACAAGGGGGCGACTGAGCTTGAAGAAAGACTCAAGAACGAAATGATCGAAAGTGGATGGAATGGCGAATACTGCGGAGCAATTGTGGTTGAACCCGAAATCGAAGCATGGCTTCGGTTTGACTCCTCTCATCTCCATCAAATGATCAGAGCGCGAGCACGGAGAAAGATGGAGTGGGAGCAGCTTTTACTTGGTCCGATGAT
>JBGSPC010000100.1:0-4249 GCA_041738805.1 Terrimicrobiaceae bacterium
ACCGGAGTCGGAGCTGAACTTTCCGAATCTCTGCCATGCCAGCAGGGCCAGCAGCGCCGTGCCGATCATGAAGCTGAAGCCGAAAAGAAACATGAGCGGCAGCATCAAAATCGCCAGAACCATTTGGAGCGGCTCGGGCAACGACTTCGCTAAAGCTTCCAGCGACGTCATCGGATCTTCGGCGAGGAATTGCCAAATGCATAAAAGCAGCGGCAGTGCTACAAGCAAAGGTCTGGTGCGTGTGCTCACTCGCATAGCCAACAAGTGGTTATACCGACTCGTCTATCATGGGATTCGGTTGGATATGCGGCGGTGAGAGATGAGGGGGAGGTGCATTCTTCGACCCCCTACCACTGGAAGCTGAGGATGGGAAGCGCATTTTTGCCGCTACTCTCGCGTTTGAGGGCTTGCTCACTGGGGCGCACAGGCTAACACAGCGTACATTCAAGTGAACGAGCATTTCAGATGGGGCAACCAACCAGCGCGGGCTTTTGGCGCTGCGGTCAAAAGCTAGCCCTTTTCCGTTAGAACTTTATTTGATCCAATTAAAGTGACGGGCGGATGCTAGAGTTTCGTGCGCGAACTGTCTCAAGAGACAAAAGTGTGAATTATCTGCATACTGAGTCACGCCTTGCGCGAATGGTGGTTTGCCGTTATACTTCAAATCTCCCGTGAGTCCGAATGAGAATCTTCCAGAGGTAAGAACTTCATAATACTTTTCAAGTTTTCGGTCTACGTGGGCTCCGCCATCTTTATGCGCTACACTCAACACAATGGCTTGTCTCGAATATGAAGCCCCATCATAAACAAATACAGGCTGGTGGCACCACCACTCATTAAAATTTATTTGGTTAAACTTTGTTCCGAGCATTGGTGCTGTTGAAACAGGTGTTGGGGAACTCAGATTAATAATATATTTTAGATAGTCTTGATAATCGCCGTGACCTCGTTCGGTTGAGAGCATATAGCCATCTCGCATCTTCAGATGAGAAATGATCGAGGTGGTTCGGTTTTTATCCCAGAAAAGAACGCGCATCGCCAAGGCTATTCGAAGTGCTTCATCTTGAGCTCCCGAATCAAATAGAGCGCACGATCGCTCAATGAAGCGTAATTGCTCGGAGAGCTTTTTGCAAAACGCGAAGCGTCACTATTTGTCATTTAATGTCCTAACAACTGGTTATAACGAGTCAACTGGTTATAACGAGTCGTCTATCATGCGTTTCGGAATGTTATATGAGCTTTTCAGATGGGGCAAGCAACCATGGCAAGCTTTCGGCGCTGCGGTCGAAGCTGGCCCTCTTCCGTTAGAAAAAAATTTTTGATGCAAGGAGACATCCTCCGCCGATTGGAACTAAGCATAAAAGAAGTAGCCCCAGGCAACCTTTTTTCTGCTGTTTTGTGTTGGATGATGAGAATTCAGAGTAATAGGCCTGTTCACGCTTCTTCTTTGCTGCTGAGGAACCGCCAAGCAAAGCTTCAGGATAGTTGGATTCGATAAATGCCAACAGGTTGATCTCATCCACATCACGTTGATTAGCATCATTTAGAATGGCGGAGACCTTCGCCTCAGCTATCTTCTCTCGAACCTTAAATGCTTTCGTTTGAAGACGGCGAAACGCTTCCGCCAGGATCTCTTGTCTATTCCAGAGTCTAGCACGGTTTTTCCACTTAAACTCGTTATAGGCATCATAGTTATAATCACTTTCAAAGAACTTATCAAGCAATGCAGATGCCTCCTCCCGACTTATGCGTGACGAATCCCGTCCAAAGAACTCAAGGGCCACTTTCTGCTTTGCGCTGGGCTCACGTGCAAGCTTCTCCTTAAGGGCGATTGAGACTATTTCTTCTTCTGTTTTATATCCTGGATATCGAAATACAAACCATTCTTCCTTTCCTTGGTTCTTGGCATCGTCATTCAAGACAAGGATGGTAGCCTCCTTGGGAATCAATCGCAAAGGAACAGCCTCTTGTGAAACCACTTCATTTATACAAAACCACCATAAGTCGCGATACTCCGATTCTTTGGCATACTGGCGGAGAGCGGTTGTGTTGAGGATGGTCATAATTTTTTCTAACGTCCCCGCTCAGGACATGGGTAACACTTCATCCACATGACATGGGTTCGAGCGGTGCCTGGCAAGCTGCCGCCTTCGGTCATGCGGCGCAAGTCGTGACCGGGGAACATCTGCATAAGACGCCATGCAGGGTGGAGTATGGGGTTCTTTGTTGACCAATGGCAAGCACGGCTCTGGGGCTGCAGCCGCCCGCGAGGAATGGTCCCTCCTCAGGCGGTTTTAATGCGTCCCGGCGTCCAAGCAGTCAACCCAGGACCCTCTCCCCCAGTAGAAAGGACCGATTGGCCGCGTGACCTTTCAGTATAGAATTCTCCGTGCCCTCTGAGGCTCCGTGAGGGAAATGCCTGTGCCGCACTGGGAATGCCCACTGCCTTTTGCTTCGCCGGGCTCAGGATGTGGGATTCATCAAACCCCTCTATTCGACGAATCGTCCGTGTAAATCATTAGAGTTGGTCAGCCTCCTTCTGATGCCAGTGAAGCGGCTCATGTCCGGATACGACAAGATATGCTACCCAGGAGGGAGGGAGATTCTCATCAATAATCAATTTCACGTCAAAGCCAGGGCGTGCTCTTCGGAGGCGGCAATGTCTGCGGCAAAGTGAAGCGCGGCGCGCACGGCCTCGGGGGTCACGTAGGGATAGTCTGAGCAGATCTCATCAACCGAGCGTCCGGCGGCAACCTGTCGAAGCAGATTGGCAACAGTTACCCTGGTTCCGCGAATGCAGGGCATTCCCGTCATGACCTCGGGGTCCGCTGAAATCAAAGGGTGTCTGTTCATGCTGGAACTATGGTCCTGCTAAGATGGTGGTTCAAGTCCCAAACCACGTCGAGGGTCAGGAGTCGGAGCAAGGCAATGGAAAACATGTGGCTGCCCGGACCTGGATTTTGCCCGCGAATTTAGCCAATAAACCTAATTCCTGCAGTTGGAAATACGGGAGTTTGCCATGAAGATCATGAAGCACATGAAGGGGAGACTTTTAGAAAGGTTATCCTCCAATCCGGTTTATCTGCACGCATTGGATGAAAATGATCGCCTGCCCTGCCTTTGCTTAATGCATTGAACTTCACGCTCTTCATGTCCTTCATGGTGAACCCGGCTCCAATTTATAGGATAATTTCTTTGCCCACACCCGCGTTCTTGACACCGGCTGCCGCCGGATTATGGGATTGGGATGCCTGCTTTCCGTGCTCTTATCCTGGCGTTGTCCGTTCTCGTTTTGGCGGGATGTGCGGGAGACCGGAAGCACCGGATGGTGATCGGGGTCGAGGACCAGCAAATGGCGCTGTTACGAAAGGGGAAGCTCCTCGCAATCTATCCGGTTTCCACTTCCAAATTCGGTTTGGGCGACCGTCCGGGGAGCTATGCGACTCCTGTTGGAGAATTACGGGTCCGCAAAAAAATCGGCGGGGGAGCTCCCTCAGGGGCGGTATTCAAATCGCGTCAACTTACCGGGGAAATCCTTCCGGTGGACGCGCCGGGGCGGGATCCGATCCTCACCAGGATCCTCTGGCTTGAGGGCCGGGAGCCGCGCAACCGCAATGCGTTCGGTCGCTTCATCTATATCCACGGCACTCCCGAAGAGCGCAACGTCGGCACGCCGGTGAGCTTTGGCTGCATCCGCATGAAGTCACGGGATGTTATCGAACTTTACGACACGGTGGGTGTTGGGGCCCGTGTCACCATTCTTCCCGGCGCACTGCCGCCGTCATTGCGCCCGCCGGAACCCTACAATAACAACCTCCAAGCTCAGTGAGTGTGGAGGAGAAGGAAAGGCGGATTGACGGGGATCCGTATTGCCGTATGTTTTCACCATGAAAACAACCATCGATATTCCCGAGCCGCTCTACAAAATGGCAAAGATCCGTGCCGTCGAGCAAGGGCAGACTCTCAGGCAGATTGTTCTGAGCTCGCTGAAGCACGAACTGGAGCATCCTCAAACGGTCGAAGAGGCCCCCACCTCCTACTGGGCCAAGCGCAAGCTGCGTCCCGGCTACAAAGCTGCGCTCCAAGCCGGTGCCTTTTCCGGCGGAACCGATTCCACGACGATCATTTCAGAAGATCGCACCTGCGGTGTATAGGATCTACGATCACCCGAAAGCCGCACCCTGGTTCTTAGTTAGTCCCGGAAGAAAATGGCGCGAGTGCCGTGGACGAGCACCCGGCCCTCCACGTG
>JBGSPC010000115.1:0-1542 GCA_041738805.1 Terrimicrobiaceae bacterium
CCGGGTCTCGCTCAAGGATTTCTCTCTGCCGAGTGGCAACATCCTTTCTTCCGCTTCCGCTACCGGCACGCGACACGCCCTATTTATGGGTGGCACGACGTTTCCCCGCATGTGGCATGCGGGTAACTTCGCCATTTCCAATACGGCCATGGTCGCTGATCAAAGCCACCTTCTGGTAGCGACCTACAATGCGGCAAACAATACGGGGTTCCTTTACCTCGACGGGACCCAAGTTGGCACTGGCACGGTAACAAACGACACAAACGACGCCACCTATCAACTGGGCAACCTGGCCAGCGGGGCTTTTCACATGCGTGGAACGATTGGAGAAGCCATCATTTACAACCGTGTGATCACCGCGCAAGAGCGCGCCAGCATTGAGGGCTATTTGAGTTCGAAAATGTTATCCCCACCGGATGCTCCCTTATTGGGTTACGCGGCATGGAGCGGGCCCAACATTCAGCCTCCCGCAGATGACTCACCCAATGGTGATGCCAACAACAACGGCTACGCCAACCTCATTGAATACGCAGTCGTGGTTACACCAAATTCAGGCGGGGGACCACTGGCAGTTGCGTGTGATCAGGAGGCCGGCACCGTATCGGTCAGCTTTTCGCGTCCAACCAACCTGACCGGGGTCACCTGTGAATTGCTGGAATCGCCGGATCTTGAAAGCTGGACCACCGTCACCCATACTGCCGGACCGGCGGCGGCGGGCATCGAAACACGCGAATATTCACGCTCCGTTGGCCCGCAGGAAAAATGGTTTTTTCAATTAAAAGTCACCCTCGTCCCGTGATTCCCCGCTGTCTCCTGATGCTTCGTGTTTCTGAGTGGCCCCTCAGTCGAAGACATTCGGACCTCATCGTAAAGGTGGTGACCCCGGTTGGTGCTGATGCACGGCGGCCTTGCGTCGGCTCATGCGCTTTTCCTGGACTTCACGCTGGCGCAGCCTGTCTCGTGGTTCCCTCAAGTTTCTTCGCGCCTTTGCGCCTTTGCGTGAATCCCTTTTGGTCTCCGCTTCCGCCCCTCCTTGGAGTGTCCGGCGAGCGCATTTGATCAGATCTCACCGTTAACTTGACGCGCAGGCCCGGCGGCGGCTTTTTTCCTTTTCCCGGGGCGGAAATCCGCCATGGTAGCAGGATGTCCACCGTTTCGAACGAATCCATCGACCGTCTTCTCCACGGATCGCACGAGGATCCCTTTTCCGTGCTCGGCATCCACCGGGACCCGCACTGGGCGGGGTATCATGTGAGGGTTGTCCGGCCCGGGGTGAAGGGGGTTACTGTCATCCCGCTCGACGCTGCCGGGAAGCCGGCGGGCAGCTACGCTGCCCGGATGGTTCGTCCCGAGGGGTTTTTCGAGGCTTCTTTTGAGTGGCACGCGGTGCCGGCCCCCGACTACCGGCTTGTTTTTGAAGGCCAGGACGGGACCAATGTGGAAACTGCTGATCCTTACAACTTCCCGCCCCTGCTCGGCGAACAGGACGTTTGGCTTTTTTCCCAAGGCAACCACTACCAACTCGACGAAGCGCTTGGCAGC
>JBGSPC010000173.1:0-25608 GCA_041738805.1 Terrimicrobiaceae bacterium
GTTTTGTTGAAATCCAACAAAAGTATCCCCTTGCAGCAGAGGATGAATTCTGTGTCCGCCTGATTGAAAAAGGGCGGAGAATACAAGCGGCCGCCGAGGCCAAAGCGGCGTTGACATCAGGGGCGGCCTCCGGCCAACCCACGCCGGCCGAATAAGTTGAATGCCAGGGGATCCTGTGCCGGATCGGCGTTTCTTGAGAACTTTACAGCCCGGCCCGGCCATGTTAACTAGTAGAAAGTCTGTTGTTTGCTTTTCAGTTATCTATTCCCTGATTTGTTTCATTTCTTGGCAACGTCCTCATAGCTCAATCGGATAGAGCAGGGCTCTCCTAAAGCTCAGATGGTGGTTCGATTCCACCTGGGGACACGCGAGATCCTGGACTCTTCATCATTGAACAGGTGGGTGGCGCTCCGGTTTTCGCCAGCGCTGCGATTATTTCGATTCCTTCGTCTGGAACTTACTCAAGCCCTGGTCTGGAGCGGGGGCCACGAGGGCGTTGTTCGTCTTTCGGGCCGGGGCCGGATTCGTCGGGGATAGCAACTTTCCGGTCTTTAATGAGTGTCTCCAACCGGCCCGTGGTGTCAATGACCCACACTCCGCGATGCCCGTGATGTTCATTACCCCCTGCTGCAATCAAGGTTCCTTTCAGCGTGGCGGAGGAATTTTTATCCTCAAAATCCGTGCCATACTTCTTTGCAAATTTGGCAGAATCAACGGACGGCACGGCCACTAAAATGCCGCCACCCGGCTTTTTGTCGCTGCGGTCAATGGTCAAAGCATGAAAAAAGGCAATTTCAGGAAGGGGGCTGACCCAGCGCACAGGTTTAACCATGGCAACGTCCACAATGACCGATTGGTCCTGATAGGCTTTTGGGTCACTGAGGAGGAACTCCGCTGTCCTCTTGGAATCCGCCGAGACGAGGGATGAGGAGATCAGAACGATTGCAAGTGAGAGACATGGGATGTGTTTCATAAAATATGGAACATCAGGGAATGAAAAAAGTTGCGAAAAATTATTCCGGTGCTCTGCCCTCCCCTTCCTCTGCGTAGGAGCGGTTTGTGGAGCCCACTCCGCGTTTGGAGGAAGTGATGAAATCAAAAAACTCGGCAATTTCAGGCGGGAAGGATTCTTTTTTTGCAAGCGCAACGGCCTCGCTCACGTTGAGGTTGTTGTGAAACACCTTGCGGAAGGCCCTCCGGATTTCCGTGCGAAGCTCCGGCGCAAACCCCGCCCTTCGAAGGCCGATCGTGTTGATCCCGCAGAGCACGTTTTTGGTATCCACGATGCAGAAGGGGGGCACATCTTTGTTCAATCTGGCACCGCCGCTGACCATCGCGAACTTTCCCACGCGAAGGAATTGGTGCAAGATGGCCCCCCCGCCAAGCACACAACCCTCCTGAATATCCACATAACCACCAAGCAGGCAGTTGTTGGTGATGATCACCCTGTCAGACAGGCAGACATTGTGTCCAAGATGAGTTCCCACCATGAGGAAGCAATCGTTGCCCACAACCGTGTAACTGTCCGGTTTTGTACCGCGGTGGATGGTGACGTATTCGCGGATGATATTTCCCGAGCCGATGCGTACCCCGGAGATTTGAGACGGGTTGAAGGCATAGTCTTGCGGGGGGGCACCCACCACGCAGCCAAATCCAAAAACATTACGCTCCCCGGCCTCAACGCTGCCATCAAGGGTGGCACGGGCCTGTACCACACAACCGGCTCCGAGCTTCACATGTCCGCCAACGTGGGCCCATGGTCCAATTTCCACATCTTCAGCGAGAATCGCTCCGGGTTCAATAATGGCGGTGGGATGAATGTTCATATCAGTCCTGCTTCACGAAAACTAAAAAACGGCAATCGTCCTCCGTCTCCGTTTCCAATAATTATATGGTCAATAAGGTTGATTTGAAGAAAGGAGGCTCCCTCTTTCAAGCGGGCTGTCAAGCTCCGGTCTGCTGAACTGGGGCAGGGATCTCCCGAGGGATGATTGTGCATCACAATCATCGCAAAAGCACGATGGATTATTGCCGACCGGAAAATCTCGCGGGGATGGGCCACGCATTCATTGAGCGTGCCGGTGAAGGCGCTTTCCTCATGAATCAGGCGCAGCTTGGTATCCAGCAGAGCCACTTTGAGCACTTCACGGTCGAGGGTTTGCATCCTCAGGCCAAAATAATCATAGGCTGACTGGGCGGAGTCCAGCAGGGGGTTGGTGTCGGCAGAGCGCGTCAGGCGGATCCCCAATTCCACAGCCGCACACAATTCCGCCGCTTTGGCCGGTCCAATTCCGGAGGTGGTCTTCGCAAGCTCAGCAGCGGTGCATTTTGAAAGGCCATGGAGGGACCCTCGGGCCTCAATCACCTCCCGCGCAAGAGCAATGGCACTTTTCCCGCGCTTTCCGGTTCTCAGAAAGATGGCCAACAGTTCCGCATCCGTCAGAGAAGCCGCTCCCAGCTTGCTCAGCTTCTCGCGTGGGCGTTCCGTCACGGGGATCTCCTGCATCAACATGTGTGAATACCTAGCCACCCAGGCGCCGGATTCCAAGGCTGATTCTTGCTGAAGCCCCGATATGGGGGAAACACCCCATTTCGGTGAGATTTGATCCTTCGATGATGACAGCTGATCCGCCTTTTTGAATCTTTCTGAGGCGCCTCATAAAAACAAAAAAACAAAAACATGAAAAAAACACCGCTGGGCTCCGTAGCCCGTTTCGCAATGCTGGGCGCCTTAACCGTCGCCTCACTCACCACGGCGATGGCCGGGACAGAATCCAAGTCCTTCAAGGATAAGGTTGCCGTCTTGCCTGATGAATGCCGGTTCCGGGATACGGAATTCCAGATTGATGCCTTCTACACCGGATTTTTGCAGTCCGGCGACAGCCGTTTCAGGACCGGTGCGGGCGGCGGTTTCGGGTTCAACTTCTTCTTTGCCAAATATTTCGGTATTGGTTACGAGGCAGCGTGGTATGACAATGGGGGCACGGTGGAACACATGCCACTTGGAGGCAATGTGTTCTTCCGCTACCCGATCTGTTCCCTGAACCTTGCTCCTTATGTGATGGTTGGTGGTGGTGCGGGTTGGGATGGAACCACCATTGGCTATGGCAATGTGGGCGGTGGTCTCGAGTATCGTGTCACAAAGAATATTGGTCTCTTTGTTGATGGCCGGTATTTTTATGGCGGGACCGGCAATGTCGCCAACTTGCGCAGCGGTCTTCGTTTCGCATTCTAAAATTCCTTAAAACCAAGCCGGCATCGGATCATCCGGTGCCGGCTTTTTTTTTGGGAGGGAGCCATGGATCAAGGGGCTTCCAATTGGATGGTCGCATGCCCGATGGCGAAACGTGACTCCAAAGTTTGTTCAATGCGAGCAAGGAGAGCGTTATCAAGACTTGTGTCCTTTTTGACGAGGTGGACCGTGAGTGCGGTTTCTGTCGTGCCCAACGGCCAGATGTGCAGATGGTGCACTCTTTGAATTTCCGGCAGGGATTCAAGATACGAGCGCACCGCCCCGGGATCGATCCCGGCTGGTACGGCGTCCATGGAGAGGTCAAGGGATTCGCGCAAGAGTCCCCAGGTGCTCCACAGAATCAACAGGCCGATGGCGAGGCTGATCACGGGATCCAGCAGCGTCCATCCCGTAAAAAAGATCACAAGGCCGGAAATCATGACCCCCAGGGAGACCGCCGCGTCTGCTGCCATATGGAGGAAGGCTCCCCGGACATTGAGATCGTGTTTGCGGCCGGACATGAAGAGCCACGCGGTGAAGCCATTCACAAGGATGCCGGCAGCAGCCACCCAGGCCACCGTTAATCCCGCCACAGGTGCCGGTTGCCGGAACCTTCCCGCAGCTTCCCAGAGGATTCCTCCAACCCCGATCAGAAGAAGCAGTGCGTTGAAAAGCGCGGCAAGGACTGTGGACCTCTTCCACCCGTAAGTACGGCGCTCGCTGGAAGCACGCCGAAGCAGGAGAGTTGCCACCCATGCCATCACCAAGCCGAGCACATCGGCAAGATTGTGCCCGGCATCGGCAAGCAGAGCCAGGGAACCACTCCATAAACCAAAGACCACCTCAATCAGAATGAAGCCCCCGTTCAGGAAAATTCCCAACAGGAAGGCATTGCCGAAGTCCTTGGGCGGATGATGGTGGCCATCATGGTGGCCGTGTTCATGCGCCATGCCTATTGCGGAGATGCAAGACTCGGCATGGGGCCGGCGATCACAACGGGTGTGCCAATCCTGGTGAGGGCGAAGAGCTTTTTGGCGGTGTCATTCCGAAGACGAATACACCCATGGGAAGCAGGCCTTCCGGGAACATAACCCACATGAAGCCCCACCCCGGAGGTCGTCAGGCGCATCCAGTACGGCATGCTGGCTCCCTCGAATTTTCCTCCCTCGGGAACCGGGTCCGTGCGTGTGTCGGCGTCGGCAACCACCACCGTGCCTTGCACATCATAGATTTTGCCATACAGATTGGAGGCATAATTCTTTTCTTTGGCGAGAATGGTGTAGCTGCCTGCCGGTGTGGGGTGGGATTTCTTACCGGTCGCAACCGGGAAATCCATGGCGATGGCTCCGTCAACGAGGAGGAGACCACGCTGTTCTGTGAGAGAAATTTCCAAGGCGACCCGGTCCGGCGTGGCGGTTTCAAGCAGGGCCTTGTTCTGGTAGGTGTTCTTTTTCCAGTTGGCAACGCTGCGGTAAAGAGAATGCTCCACGGCTGCCTGGTCACGTTGCGCAGCCAACCGTTTTTGCTCGGCTTTGGTGGTGGAACTTTTTTGGGCTTCCTCCATCAAGGCACACCCTGGCAGAACGGCTACTGACAGAGCCAGCAGGAGCATTGAAAAGGAGGAACACATGTTTTTCATCGCCCTGCGCTATGACATCACGCCGCAAAGGATTCAAGCAGGAAACGGCGTGGACCGGCATTTTGCCTCCTGAAAACACAGGCTCGACGCGGGGGATTGGATTCGTACACTGGTGATTTCCAGAATGACTCAGCCCACCGAAGAATTGCAACCATGGCGTCAACGCGGATTGGCCGCTGCCGGGTGGATGGTCGTGTTGGCAATTCTGTTGCTTCTGATTCGTGCCGGAAAGGACCTTTTTATCCCATTGGTGATTGCTCTCATCGGCGTCTACCTCATCAAGGTGCTCGAGCGCTGGATCAGCGGAGTAAAAGTTCGCGGGCTCGGCCTGCCATCGCCGGTGTCGCTGGTCCTCGCATTTATGGCCGTGATCGGGCTGAGCTTTTTGTTGTTTTCGATCATTGCGGACAATGCCATGCAAGTGGCGGACATTGCGCCCCGCTATCAGGGACGCCTGTTAAAAATGCAGACCGACCTTTTTGCCAGTATCGGCATTGAGCAGCCGCCGGCGTTGAGAGAATTTCTCAGGGATGTGGATATTCCCGGTATCCTCACTCTTGTGGCGACAAACCTGGCAGCCCTCCTGAAGACCACCACGCTCATTGTTATTTTTGGTATCTTTATCCTTATCGAGAGCCGGCATATCCCCTCAAAAATCCAGGCCCTCTTTCCCGATGCCAGCCGTCGTCATCGCGTTGAGGAAATTTTGAGCCGGATCGATCGGGACGTTCAAACGTATTTCGGGGTCAAGACGCTGGTGAGTCTTGTGACGGCGCTGCTGTCCTATGTGGTGATGCGGTGGGTTGGGTTGGACCTGCCGGAATTCTGGGCACTTCTGGTGTTTATCTTAAACTATATTCCCACGATCGGTTCCCTTGTCGCAACGATCCTTCCCAGCCTGCTGGCTCTTTTTCAATTTGAGAGCCTCCGGCCGGTGTTGATTCTATTTATCGGGATCACAGTAATCCAGCAGACCCTGGGCAATTTTATTGAACCCAACCTGATGGGAATGACACTGAATCTCAGCCCGCTGGTTGTGGTGATGTCGCTCATTTTGTGGGGCATGTTGTGGGGCGTCGTGGGTATGTTTCTCTGTGTGCCCATCACTGTGATTGCCGTGATCATCATGGCGAACTTCCCCTCAACCCGCTGGGTTTCCATCCTGCTCTCCAAGGCAGGCCAACTCCGGACCTGATGTCGGCACAAGCCATCGGCAAACCACACAGATTTTTATTTCTCTCCGGGCATGCCCATCGGGCTCTGGACCCGGATTCCGGGAAGGCCTCGGGAGGAGCAGAACTTCAGGTCGCACTGCTGGGTTCTGAACTCGTCAAGCGGGGCCATGATGTGGGTATTATTGCCGCAGAGGACGGTTTTCAGGATGGGGTCGTTTGGCAAGGTGTGAAGATACGCCGTGGAGGGCGTTTTGACACCGGGGGGCTGGCCGACACATTTCGCGCCACAAGGCCTGTGATCCGGATCCTCCGTCAAGAGAAGCCTGATGTTTTGGTTGTGTATGGCTGGACAACCTGGTTGGCACTGCTTTGTTGCCTCGCACGGTTTCTGAGTTTCCGGGTGGTCTATGTCTGTGCCCTGGACAGCGAAATTGATGGAGCATTCCGGAAGTCGAACCCTGTTCGTGGAAGGGTCTTTGACTGGGGGCTGAGAGCGGCCAATGTGCGTTTCGCCATCACAGAAAATCAGGCTGACATGTTTCGAAAACGCGGAATGGCCTGTCATGTTGTTCGACTGCTGCTTCAAGATCCCGGCCCGCGAAAACCGCAGACCAAATCCGTGGATTTTCTTTGGGTGGCGAGATGTCATCCTGTCAAAAATCCTCATCTGTTTCTCGATCTGGTGGAAAAAATGCCGGGGGTCTCAGCCCGCATGATCTGCTCCCCCCAGGATGTGAGGCTCTTTGAGGAGATCCGGAAACGGGCTGCAAAGATTCCCGGATTGGAGTTTTTGGACGGGGTTCCTTACCGCGAAATCCAAGAACACTTCGATGCTGCCAGAGTGTTTGTGAACACGTCCTCGGATGAGGGTGTGCCCAACACCTTTCTGCACAGTGGACTTGCAGGCACAGCCATCGTTTCCCTCAGTTGTGATCCCGATGGCATGATCTCAAAGTTCGGGGCCGGCCGGTGGGCCGGTGGCAATCTGGAACTCTTGCACAACTCGGCTGCGGAACTGATAAAAAATCCGGCAGCCCTTGCTTCTGCCGCAGCAGGCGCCCGCAGTTTTGTCGCGGCATGGCATGACAACCAAAAGAACGTGACCGCGTTTTTGAAGGGTATTGCGTCATGATTCGGGTGCTTCATGTGATCGATCACCTCGGGCTGGGGGGAGCACAATCCGCCGTGCTCGACCTTGTGAGGAATCGTGACACCTCGCAGGTTGATTGCGAGGTGGCCGCCATGCATGGGCGGGGACCATTTGCGGAGGCGATCGAGAAAGCGGGAATACGTGTGCACTCCCTGTCGGTCAAACGCTGGCCTCCCTCTTACCTCGGAAGTTTTGTCAGACTCATCCGCCGCGAGCGTTATGATATTCTCCACTTCCATCTCCAGGGAGCCAATTGGATAGCCAAGCCTCTTGCGGCCGCATTGGGGTATGGGGTTCGCATTTCCCATGATCACGCCAGTGGAGATATTCGTTTTCGCGGGATGAGGTCCCTGCTTCCTGATGCCCTCGCGCATTTTGGCTCGGACAGAATCATCGCCGTTTCGCCCGGTGTGAAAGACTTTCTCATGCGATGGGAAGCGATCGCACCGGATCTTATCAGCGTTGTTTCCAACGGCATCGACACGGAGGTCTTTCAACCCCCGACGTCCGAACAACGGCTAAAGGCACGGAAAGCATTAGGAATTCCACCGCATGCATTTGTTGTGGGCACAATGGGGCGCCTCGCCCCGGAAAAGAATTTCAGGCTGCTGGTCATTTTGGCAAAAAAATTGCCGGAACTGCGGTTTCTCATTGCCGGGGAGGGTCCGGAACGCCATTCGCTTGAAGGTCTCATTCGCTCCGCAGACATCGGGGATCGCGTGAGACTTTTGGGCCAAGTGGACGATCGTGCCGGTTTCTACACAGCTTTGGATGCCTTTGTGCTGCCTTCTTTATTTGAAGGGCTTCCCATGGCTCTTCTTGAGGCCATGGCTTCGGGCTTGCCTTGTGTTTGCTCAAATCTGCCGGATATTTTCACGGCACTCAGAGGAGGTAAAGATGGCTTGCTGTGCTGCCCGGAGGAACCTGAAAGCTTTGTTTCTGCGATATCTCAAATCATTCATAACAAGCAACTTGCATGTTTTTTTGGCAATGCCGCCCGCCAACGATGCCTGGCAGCCTTTTCAGCAAGCACAAGTGCCGCAACGATGGAGGGCATTTATCGAGCGGAACTCTTGTTTGCACGCAGGCAAGGACATTGATATTCATACCAGTGCCAATGTTAACCCGCTACGCGATCCTTCCAGCAATCTGCGCCTTTCTTACGAGCTGCGCCACCCAAACCTACGCTCCCGAAGAGGCTCCCGAATATTCCGTGATCAGGGATTACGCGTCTCTATACAAGTTGGGGCCGATGCAAGGTCGTGGCCCTGATGCGACATTGCGGGTCGGAGACCGTGTGAAGCTGATTCGCAAGGAAATGGGATACAGTTTTGTCCTTCTTGAGGATGCGCGCACAGGCTATCTGGCGAATGAAGACATCGTGCCCGCTCCTCCAAGGCCGCCCAAGCCTGCAGCATCCGCATCCACAGATTCCTCGGAAAGCCCTGGACGAAGGGGCTCTTCCAGCCCCCGCTATCGCGGGCAGCAAGTGAACGATATCCCTCTGCCGGAGTCGGCTCCTCCTCCTGAGCTTGATTTGAATATTGGCCTCGAGGATATTGCTCCGCCAACGTCCACCCCGCCATCGGAAACCCCGGCGGAACCTCCAAAGTTCCGTTACTAAAGCGGCGGGGGCTTCACGACGGGTTTGGATTTTCCACGAAAACATCCCCCGGCACTAAACTGGTTCCATCCCCAACGCAGCCATCTGATCAGTGACGCGGCCAGCCAGAGCGCCCAGATCAGCATAAAAATCCGGTACCACCAGATCGATATGGAAAAGCATGCGGGCTGGGGAAGAAGTTCCCCACTGGAGGCCTGATACCATCGCAGTGCATCCGGGGTCGATCCATTGCCGATGATAAACATTTCCGGGTTGCCGAGGAGTCCTGCACCAACGACAGCTATGAAGACCGCCATAGCGGAGAGGGTTAGAAAAATCAAAAACACCTGAAGCAAGTTGAACGGTAAAGCCGGAAGTGACGCGAAGGCGGGTCTTCCCCGCCAAACCAAAAAGAACAACCATCCCACCACAATCAGTGCGGTCGGAAGTGGAACTTGTGTGAGTCCGATGGCGAGCAGCATCCACTCATAAAGCCGCAGGGGAGACGTTTTTAACCAGCTGAGAATGGCCGCTGCGATCAAGGCCGTTGCAAGCACGACCCAGAAACGAACGGCAGGGCCACGCAAGGGCCCGTTCGTCCAGACCACCCAGCGATTTTCGGGAACGGTCATCAAACTCTCGATGTTGGCACTGGGGACCGGCAGGAGCACCCGGTCTGTGGAGGCTTTAAAATCAAGGAGGCGATCGGTTTTCCACGAAAGTTCAAGGGTTTGATCGCCGGGACGAAGAGGGATCATGATTTTTCCGGCATCTTTTCTGACGGGTATGGACTCACCATTGTGATTGAGGGAGGTGACCTCGGAGTCCTCAGGAAGAGTCACAGGAAAGTCCTGACCAAGCGTGCAGCGCAAAGTCAGGATCAACCGGCTCGTGCGCTGACGTTTGCCGAGAGCTGTCTCCTGCTGGACTTTGGAAACGGTTACGGTGGCACCGGGAATGGCTTCCGGTCGGCTGATCACGAGGTCCACGCTTTCACCGGGCCATGGCTGCCAGACAGGAATGAGTTCGGAGCTGGAGGGTTCAAAGACTGGCGGCAGTCTGGAAAGCGCCACATTCCAGACCGGAGAAGCCGTGAGCGTCCAACGCTCAACCCAGGAGTCGGTGGGGCGTGTCGTGAGCGTCAACTCCGGGACGATGGGAAGTTCACTGTTCCATGAAAAAGCATTCTCCTGGGCACCCAAACGCACCTCGATCGAGCCATCAACAACCACCGCATTGGCGGCAAGGACGTTTTCCCCGGGGAGCAAAGGAACTCTCAGCACAATCGCCTTGCCAGTTTGAGAGAGACGGCGAACCGTCGTTTGCACCTGCCAGATCAAGCCGAGTTCGATGTGCCGATCCACCGCAACCACGCTTTGAAAATCCTGGCGGTCATAAGCAGCTTCTCCCGCTTCCTCTTTTTGTTGCAGGGCAAAAAAGACCTGCTGATCGGGCACTCCATTGGGTTTGACGCCGGAGATTGACCACCCGGGGGCTTCGATCCTCACGTGATGAGGCCTGAGTAAAAATGTCCATTCCCATTCAGTCACTTCTGAGAGTTGACCCTGCAAAGTCACGCGGTGAACTCCCGGTGGTAAAACAACCCATAAAAAGCCGTCATCCCGGCGAAGGGCCACCCCCGGCTTACCCTCCACAGTCACGCTTGAAGGGGACCAATCCGGCAGTCGGCCGGGAAGGGGCACGGCGGTGAGAATCGCCGTATGAATCTCCGCCTCAATGGTGAGCTTCCGGTCCACCAGAGAGAGAGAAACATAAGGGATCGTCGCCGCATTCGGATAAGCATCGGATGGCTCAAGAAGCCGCTCACGCAAGGTTTGCAACATCTCCGGCTGTGGAAATTGAGCAACCGCAGAGGGAGCAAAAATCCATGGCAGCAGAATCACCGCAGCCGCATTGACCCCACCCATAAAAAGTTTTCCTCCAAGTCCCCTCACCCGCAGAAGCACAAAGGCCAGCGCCAGCAGAAGAGCCACACGAAGAAGCGTCAACACACGCTCCATCGGCAAAGAGATCAGCAGCGGCCGGATTTGTTGAGTGGATTGGACAGGGCCATTCCAGCCAAAGGAAACAGTCCGCCATGTCCAATCGGGCACGGCCGGGCCGGTTTGGATCCGCGCTTGAGCATCATAGAGCAGATTGCTTTTGTCTTTTTGTTCTTCCCTCGCAAGGGCCTGGCTTTTCCGGTTGGAACCATAACCTCTCTCAGCAGGGGCAGAGGGCATCGCCTCAGTTTCCATAGCAGAAAATTCGAGAGTCGCATCACTCGTAGCAGCGGAAACAGGCAGGGCAACATTTGGACGAATGGCTGCCAGAGGCTCAAGCTGGGGGTAAATGGCCTGCTGAAGCTGCGTGGCCAGGAAAGGAATCAGCGCAAAAATCAAGAGCGCAAGAACGATCCACTTCGCTGCCAGCAATATCTTTTGCCCCAATCCCGAAGTGACAACGCGCAAGAGCGCAAGTGGCACCAACAAAGCCAACCAGAGGTAGCGGGGAGCAGCAGGCTCATGATACGAGAGCCCAAACGCCAAAAATGCGAGAATGGCTGCTCGAAGTCCCCATATCCGGAAGACGGCCAACGAAAAAATGAGCAGCAGGAAAAGATCCAGCAGACTCCAGGCGGTCAACCAGTCTCCCTCGACCCAGTCCGCCCCGAAAAGCGCAAAGAGCCTCCACCCCGGAGGCAGATTCAGCGAACTGGTCAGAGTGTCCGCATCCGTCCGCCATCCCGTGGCAGAAAGGTTAGCCGCCCGGGGACTGCGGCCTGTGGCCTCCAGGCTGAGATTTCGCGTGCGGACTTCGATGCCCGGTGCCCCATTCTCAGGATTTCGGGTGATGAGTTGCCCGAGTCCGTTGGACCGCACGGCGCCCAGATCCTGGCCGGGAGCGACATCAAGCCGCCAGATCTGCTGCATCTGACCGGTGATCCGGTCGCGGAAGGTCAGAGCCTGCCCGTCCTCATCAAGCCAGAATTCGCGGTGGATGTTCAGGCCCGGCGGTTTCTGGAGCCCCATGCCGCGCAGGCGCTCCACGATAGTCAACGAAGTCGCCGTATCCCATTGGTAAACGGGGAGGTTTTTCCATTTTTCTGGAAAGGTCGTTTGAGAAACATCAATGGAGGGAGCCCCTGTGATATCGACCATCCGGAAATCCGGCTTGGAGCGAAACCCGATCAAAATTTCCGGAACAGCCGGCTGGACACCCGTGGCGAACCGGAGATCCTTGAGGTCATCGATCCGAAAGGCATCAAACTCCACAGTCCATTTGCCGGGGCGAACCTGAACCTTCAGTTGTCCGGATTCGTCAACGGCCACCGGCAGGGAACTCCGCACCGCCGCCAATTTCCAACCTTCAGGGAGGATATTTCCGATGTCTTCCTCCCGGCTTTTGCCGGAGACCAAAAGCTCGACTTCCATCCTTAACCAAAGAGGGATGCCATCCTCAATGACGCCGTAAATTTTCACACCAAGAAAATCTTTGTCGGCTTGCTCGGTGGAGGCATCGCGCTTCAGCCACAAAGTGCCGTCGGGACCCCAGGAAGGATTTGGCACCGGGCGCCCTTCAAGCGTCAGCTCTAAAATTCCAATCTCGGCGGGCAATGCCACACTTTGGGGGATCGTGGACCACGGGAAAAAACCTTCAACCCGGCTTGCCCCCGGGGCCACCCGGATCATCGGCACTCCATTGCGTTCGATCACAGGTTGGGCCACCCGGTTCACCAGGACGTTCTGAGGCCAGAGGGCGTTTCCCCCCGGAAGGGGAACCCACGTTTCACTGAAAACCATCAGCCCGAGTTGAAAGCTGCCTCCTGTCGATTCGACCTTGAGGCTTAACTCTGAAGGCCAGAAATCCAGCGGCTTGGCCGGGTCATTGAAAGGGGTGGGCGAGTTTTTTTGGCGGTCATTCCATGTGGCCCAGGATTCCCAGGGTCTCAGGGCCTCGGGGATCTGTCGCACACCAGCCTGGGCGAAGGCTGTCTCCAAAGATCCCGCACCAAAGATGACCAAACATCCAAAAATCAGCAGACCAAAAGACCGGGAAATGTTCATGGGATAGGAGCAATATGTACACTGAGGACTGAAGCGACAAGACTTTGCCATACCGGGTTTTTTGCCAGAAAGACTTAACTCCGCCTCATCGAAAAGGTTTGCGATCCCGGGCTCTCCCATATAATCGCTTATCTTATGATCCCCCAGACGGTTCTCGATTACCTCACCGACAACGAAGAACGATTTATCACGGAGTTGTTCGACTACGTGAGGATTCCCAGCATTAGTGCGCAGTCCGACCATGCAGGCGATATGCAGCGCTGTGCGGAATGGCTCGTCGAGCGGTGCAAACAGGCCGGGCTCAAAGCCGAAATCCGCAAGACGAGTGGTTACCCGGTGGTCTTGGCCAAAACGCCCAAGCCAAACCCGAAAATTCCCACCTTTTTGGTTTACGGGCACTATGATGTGCAGCCCGCCGATCCGCTTGAACTTTGGACATCACCTCCTTTTGAACCCCGGCGTGTGGGACGGAATGTGTATGCACGCGGCATTAGTGACAACAAAGGCCAGCACCTTGCACACATCAATGCCGTCGAAGCATGGTTGAAGACGGGCAATGAACTGCCTTGCAATATCAATTTTCTGATTGAAGGAGAAGAAGAGGTCGGTTCGAAGGCCCTGTATGGCTTTCTTCCCAAAAACGCCAAAGAGCTCGCCTGCTCAGCTTTGGTGGTTTCGGACACCGAGATTCCGAGCATGAAGCACCCGGCGTTGTGCTATTCCTTGCGAGGGATGGCCCCGTTGGAAATCCGGCTCGATGGACCTGATCGTGATCTGCATTCCGGCCTCTTTGGAGGAGCGGTGGACAACCCCGCCATGGTTCTTTGTCAAATGCTCGGCAAACTCAGGGACAGCCGTGGCAAGATCACCATCCCGGGCTTTTATGATGATGTGATCAAGTTGTCTGCCTACGAGCGAAAACTGATGGCCAAGGCCCCCTTCAACGAAACAAAGTTCCGGAAGTCGGTGGGTGTGGCGGCGCTGTTTGGCGAGGCGGGATACACACCCGACGAGCAGAGGGCGGCACGGCCGACTTTTGAAATCAATGGTCTGACAAGTGGTTATCAGGGCGAGGGAGGCAAAACCATTGTGCCCTCCTGGGCCAGTGCGAAGGTCACCATGCGGCTTGTGCCCGATCAGGACCCTGCAAAAATACTTACCTTGGTAAAAAAACACCTGAAAGCCATCTGCCCGCCAACCGTCAAAATGACCCTCACCGAAGGCCAGGGTGGCGGCCCCTACATGGTTGACCCCACCGGCCCGATTGCTCAAGCCTGCATGCAGGCTGCAGAGTCAGGGTTCGGTCACGAGTGTTTGCTCGTTCGCGGGGGCGGAAGTATTCCGATCATCGCAGCATTCAAACAATACCTGAAAGCCGACACCTTCATGCTGGGGCTGGCATTGCCGGACGACAATGCCCACTCTCCCGACGAAAAATTTTCACTTGATGCCTACATGGCCGGAATGAAGATGGGGGCGATGCTCTGGCCAAAGCTTTCCGCAGCGGTTTAAAAGATCCGACCGATGCGTTGGCCCGACCAATCCGCCGGATCCTGGCCCATCATCCCCGATCGCCGCGAAAAAACGTTGCGACCCTGGCGACTTGTAAGCGCCACACGTTGAAGCTTTCAGTGAACCAGCGATAGAGGGATGCACCAACCAGCGTGCCGAGTGCCACGGAGGTGATGACAAAGATCACAGTGATCAGCCCATCGATGCCGGCAGTCCGGTCACTCATCATCCGGGTCACACTTAGTAGCCCGAGAGCTCCCGGCACCAGCAGCCAGAAACTCGGAAGAAACGTGACGGCCGCCGGCGGACCGCGGAATTTCATTTCAATGAGATAAGCCACTGGCGTTGCCACCAACGTGCCGAAAAATCCGCTGATTTCGCTGCCGAACAAACCAACCGCCAATCGTTGGGAGGCGAAGGCGAGGAACAAAACAAGAAGCAACCAGTGGAGGGAATTTCTCGGACCGGAAAAGTGAAGATAAACCCCCATCCCGAATACCAAAACACCGGCCCAGGGAGCCCAGGGAAGGCTCACATAGTCACCCGCTGAATAAAGGAGATCCTCAGGAAAATAACCGGTGAGCGCGGCACCTATGCCAAGGCCGAATGCCAACAACACCAGCTGGACAAATCCGGAAATCAGGCGGCTCGCGCCACTCACCATGTCACCATAAGCCAGTTCCACCATTCCCAGCGTGAGCATGCCGCCGGGGAGGAACGTCACAAGAGGCGGGATGAGGGCATGCAGGGGATCGATGGAAAGCCCGTAACGAATCGCCAAAAAAATCAGGGAGGAGACGGCCGTGGCGGTCACCACGGGAAGTGGCACGGAGAGGACGCTCTGACCGGTGTTCACAAGTTTGATGAGGCCGACCACAAATCCCAGCACGGCGGCCGTTGCCAGATTGGTGGGGGTCGGCATCAACACGATGGCCAAGCCCACACTCAGGACGGAATGACCCACCACAATGCCCAAGCGTCCAAAGCGTGCTTTTTGGCGCCTGATGGCAGCAAGCCGCTGCAACCCATCTTTGATTTCCAGCAACCCGCCAAGAGCGTCGTCACCAACCGCATAAATATCCGCCATTTGGTCCAATCGGAGTGTTTGGGCCTGGCAATCAGCCATTGTGACCCGTTCGCCGGAGCTGTCGTGAAGAGAGATAAAAATCACCGTGGGAAAGGCCACCACCCGCGATTTCCGCATTCCGTAGGCGGCGGCAATGCGGCGAAGGAGGAGTTCCACTTTCGCGGTTTGTTCTCCGGAAGCGATGTACCCCTGCCCAAGCCTGACGAGAAACTCAAGAAGCTCAGTGGCATCTTTGGTGGGTTTCAGGACCGGCTGATCCGCATGGGGAAACTCAGGTGTCAGCATAAAGGAGCCGGCAAGCCGGGGCTGGATGAGAGTGCCGAATCACAACCCCCACGGCAGTCCAAGCAGAAACCAAACCACAAACAAAACTGTCCATACGGCAAAAAGGCCGATCACATAAGGAATCATCAGAGCCACCACCGTGCCCACGCCTGCGTCCTTGTTGTACTTCTGAACAAAAACAACCACGAGCGCGAAATAGGGATTCAGCGGGGTAACCACATTCATTGGGGAATCTGCAACCCGGTAAGCGGATAACACGGCCTCGGGAACCACGCCAAGTTGCAACAACAACGGAACAAAGATCGGTGCAAAAAGCGCCCATTTGGCAATGGCTCCTGTGATGAGGATATCGATAATCGCCACAACCACAATAAACGCCAGAAGGAGCAGCAGCGGGTGAATGCTGGCGGTCTTGAGGCTATCCGCCATCGAGATCGCCAGAATGGTGCCAATGTTGCTGTAGTTAAAGTAAGCAATGAACTGGCTTAGGATAAAAAGCAGAAAGATCAGGCTTCCCAATCCAGCGGTCGCCTTTTCAATGGCTTTGATGATGTCCGTGCTGCGCTTCATCGTTCCGGCGCCAAAGCCGTAAGCGGCCCCTGTGACCAAAAACAAAACCATAATCACGGCGATGAGCCCGTTCATCAACGGAGAGTCGCCGATCAGTGCCCCCGTTTCCGGATTTCGGAGAGGAGCATCCGGCCCAATGGCACCCAAAACAAAAAGCAGAACCACCGCAATGAGGCCGATCCCCGCAAACATCAAACCCCGCGCCTCGTTCCCGAGGTTGGCCTGATCCCCTTGCGTGCCCTCATTATCCCCTGAACCTCCCGCCCGGCAGCCTTCGTATTTGCCCAGACGCGGTTCGATGATTTTCTGTGTGATAAAGGTGATCACAAAAGTCAGCACAATCACGGAAGCAATGGAGAACCAGACTGTGGCTGTCAGATCGAGGGAAATCGTGGGATCCACCAGATGGATGGCGTCATTGGTGAACTCGGTCAAAACGGCATCCAAGGGTTTGATGAGCATGTTCACGGTGAAGGCCCCGGCAACGGCCGCAAAACCGGCAGCCAAACCGGCAATCGGGTGCCGCCCCACACTCAGGAATGCCGAACCGGCCAGCGGGATCAGCACCAGATAACCCGCATCAGCGGCAATGCTGGAAACAATGCCGACAAAAATCAAAATATAGGCAATGGCCCAGGAGGGGGAAACCGCCACCAATTTTCGAATCAGGGCTTTGATGAGGCCTGATTCTTCGGCCACTCCCACACCAATCATGGCAACAATGATGAGACCCACGGCGGTGAATCCCATAAAGTTGGGAATCACGGAGGTGTAGATAAACCGAAGGCCCTCGGTTGTGAGCAGGCTTCGCGCCGTGAGGGTGGTGTTCTGAAGCGTGTCGGTGTCGGCGTTGATCACCTGCTGGGTGACCGAGACCCCCCCCACATAGAGCACATGGGAAAGCACGACCACGAGAATGATTAGTGACAAAAAAATCAGAACAGGATGCGGAACCTTGTTCCCCACCTTTTCGATCACATCCAGCATTCGCTTCATCAGGCCATCGTTCGATTGAGTTGCTTCCATAGTTTTTAGCTCTGTTCGATTGAGATTTTAGAACGAGGTTCGCAGCCTCATGTAAAACATGCCTGCCGCTTCGGTTTCGATGGCGTTACCCGGGGTCGCGATCACTTGAAACCCCACCGAGAACTGACTGTTTGAGGCCACTTGGAAGCGGTGAAACATTTCGAGGACCGCCTCGTTCCTTGTGGAAGTTCGTTGGGGAAATGTGAGTGCAAAGGCAGCTCCGGTGAGGTCATTGGTTCTTCCGAATAAGCCGCTGTATCCCACACCAATCTGTGCACTATTTTTGATGTTTACCAAACGGCCATCGGAGTAGGAGTACCGGGCAAAGACTTGGAGGTTTTTTGTGAGATTCTGGTCGGCAATAAAGGTCATGCCATAGTCGGATGGCAGGTTGTCGCGGCTGCGGGCGTCAATGTGCCAGGCCGCAAAGGCATAGCGTCCCTCGCCGAGTCCTTGAAAAGTGGGCGTGTAGCCGACCTCGGCCATCGTGAACAAATCCCACTCACTAAAAACGGTTTCGATCTCGGACTTGGTGGTGTCGCTGTACGCATTAATGGCCCCGGCTGTGACGTAAAACTGATCGTTCGGCCGGATGGAAATTCCCAGCATGGGTCCATGGCCCGGAAAGGGGATTGCGGCATTGGCTGAGAAGTTTCGATTGATGAACGAATTGTTCACGTTTTGAAGCCAGTGGGATCCCATGTAATCCGAGATATCAGCACGCCCGAACAGAATGCGGATTTTGGCATCAAAAAGCCGCTGAATCCAATAAGCATCGCGAATGACCCATCCCCGGTCATTGAAAGTTCCTGTCGGGGCGACGAGCGTCCCGGCCTGTCCACCAACCAATGAGGGGGGCTGGTCACCGATTTGATACCGGTATTCTCCGGTGAATACAAAACGCCCGGTGTCCTCGGTGCCACGTCCGATCAGAGTCCACGAAGACATCAGATCAAGGTCACCAGCGGCGCCATAACGCGAACTTTGTCCTCCCAGGGGTTGCAGGAATAGCATGGTATTGGCCACGCCGATTCTCAGACCGGTCTTCTCATACAAATCATCAAGCGGATCCACCAAATACCGCAGTGGCGACCGGATCCCGGTGGATTCCAGATACCCTTCCTGCTGCGGCGCATAAATTTCGTCAAGTTCCGCCGGTGCCACCGTGGTTGACTCACCGGGAGAGAGGTCTGAATCAAGATTCGACGATTCGATTTCGTGGATGGTGGGTCCACTTATGACCTCCGGATTCTCAACTTGTGCTCTCTCTTTCGAATCACCGGTTGGCCCGGAAGGCTTGTTTGATAGCTCTGCGGCGATGAGTGGCAACCCCTGAGAAGTGGCAACCACCAGCGACAACAAACCAGCAAATCTCAGGATAGTCATAGCATCCACTAAGTCGTTTGGACTTTTGGCTCCGGCGAAAGTTGGTCTTCTTCAGGAATTTCGCCGGGGCGGTAATCCGGCAATTTCCCGCACGGGAAGATGGAAAGCAGGGCCAGCGAACCAAGGACAAAAAAGGCAACCTGCAGAGCTCGCAGGCGTGCGGCTTCGTTGACAGCCAGACCTTCTTCAATTTGCTCGGGTGTGGCCGTGGTCTGCTTGAGACGCTCGGCGAGCCGCTCATTGCTGAGGAAATTGATATTGTCCAGATTCAGCTGGGACGTCAGTTCGGGAGTCAGGACGGGATGAGCCGTGATCGCTTTCATCACACCCGCACTCAGGATTCCAACCACCAGAGCACCCATGAGAGCCGTGCCCATCGAGGCGGCAAGGTTGTTGGCAGTTCCGCGCAGCGAACCGACATCGGCCGCAAGTTCCTTGGGAGAAGACGTCACAAGCACATTGAACAGCAGAGTGACCAAGGCCCCCTGCCCCACTCCGAACGTCACCAACCCGATCAACACAGGGAATGAGCTCCAGTTGTTCGTGACAACGAAGGTGAGCCAGTAGGCACCGGCAGCAGCCAGGACAAATCCAAACCTTGCAATCTGTTTGGGTGAGAACCGGTCATACAATTTCACCACCAAAAACGCCGTGAAAAACACCGACAAGTTGAAAGGCATCATGGCGATCGCCGTGTCGAAGGCGCTCCGGCCTTGCACAATTTGAATATAAAGTGGAACCGAAAAATTGAGGGCTGCCTCCATGCCCACAATGGTGAACATGGCAAGAACTGCCGCCCGCTCTTTCGGGGATTCAATAACCTGCATGGCAAACAAGGGGGTTTTGCCATCCGCCTCGCGCTTGCGTGTCCAGGCCAAAAATGCGGATAGCAAGATCACGCCGACGCAAAACATGAGCGGGGCCGGTGAGAGACCCAGAAGCTCGAACGGGGCATTGGGACCGGCAAGGAACATACCCCAATTCCGGATATTGTTCACCCCCAGGGTGAGGATAATGATGCCACTGGCCGCCAGAATGACGCCGATCACATCGATTTTCACTTCAGGGCGTGCGTGGGAGGGTTTCAGTTTGAAACTTAGCAGAAGGATAGCCAGAGCGTGAATGATGAGCAACCCGAAGGCAGCCCTCCACCCCACAAAACGCTCAAGCGAGCCAATGATAAGAAACGCCAGCACACCGGCTGCGGCCCGGGCGGACCCAAGGAAACCCACCGCCTTGGCCTGTTGCTCCCCATGATAATGATTGGAAATCAGAACGACCAGCGTCGGAACCAAAGCCGCTCCCGCCAATCCGGCCAGAGCCTGACCCAGCAGCAAAAATTTGGCGGAGGGGCTGAAAACCACCAATAGCAGGGCTATCAGAAATAAAGCCACGGACGCTTGGAAAAAAATCTTGGAGCCAAAGCGTTGCCCCAGTTTCGCGCCGAGAAGCACAAACCCGGAAACGCCCATGGAGTACATGATAATGGCTGTGCCAATCGTGGTGGGAGGAACCCCGAAGCTCTCGACCATGCCCCCCATGGAGACTGGCAGGGCGGCCACATTGAAGGACATCAGCGCCTGCCCCATGGCGATCACAATCATTGGGAGCCAGGGGTCTCTTGAGATTTTGGTCGTATTCATAAAAGGTTTGATTTGATGCTTAAACTTGTGGCTTGGACACAAAGAGGTCCATCCCCAGTTGCTGGGACAAAAATTTGGCAACGAGCTGGCCTTTCACACTGTTCCCGGCTTTGTCCAAGCGTGGAGCGAAAGTTCCCAAACCGCCTTTGCCGGGTGAGACCGCCAGAATTCCTCCCCCGATGCCGCTTTTGCCGGGCAGCCCGATATCATAGAGCCAATCGCCGGAGGTGTCGTAAAGGCCCGCTGTGGCCATCACCGCCAGGACGTAATGGCAGACGCTTGCGTCCACCACCCGCTCCCGGGTGATCGGGTTGACTCCTCCATCGGCCAATGTGGCTGCCATCACTGCAAGATCTTTGGCACTCACATTGAGCGAACATTGTCGTGTGTAGAGATCCACAGAGGCTGCGGGATCATGGTAAATGGCTCCCACACTTTGCAGCATTCTGGCAATACCTTGATTCCGGAAATTGGTGGCCGAGGCCGATTTCAGAACCTCCTCGTTCATGGGAAGCGGTCGTCCGGCAAAGCGGGAAAGACCCTCATGAAGAAAGTTCCACTTCTCCTCCTGGGTGGCACCCGGCACGAGGCTTGTGGTGGCAATTGCGCCCGAATTCACCATCGGATTTGTCAGACCCTGCGGGTTTCTTTCAATGCCGGTGAGCGAATTGAATGGATAACCGGTGGCATTCACACCGATTTTGGCACGGGCCTCCTCAACACCGATGATTTCGGTAATCAACGCAAAAACAAACGGCTTGGAGACACTCATGATCGAAAACTCGTGTTGCGAATCCCCAACTTCGTAAACATTCCCGCTCGCTCCCACGATGGCTATCCCGAACAAATCGGAAGAAACGTCTGCCAAGGCCGGGTAAACCTGGGAGTTCTGACCTTCTGTGTTGGAAGCAAACCGGGAATGCGCTTCCTCCAACAGGCTCTGAATGTGCTCAGGAGTTGGCAGGCTCCCGGTTGAGATAAAAGGGACATTGGCGGAGACGGAACCGCGCTGATGGGAGCTCATGAATCCGTGGAATAGCCATCAAACATTCTTATGACAAGAATTTTTAAGGGCAGACGGTCATATGGGGCATAAGGAAGTGCTTGGAGAGTGCTCGGCTCAATAATACCTGCATCCAGAGGGCAACCCCTGCAATACGATACTAGCGCTTGAGGAGTTCCTGCTGACGCATGGGCATGGCGTCTATCAAAGAATAAACTTCCTTGGGTGCCACCGGCCGGGCCCATCGGGCTTTGATTCCACCATCTTTGCCGATCAACAGAATCGCTGTGGCCTCTTTCGGAATTTTGTAGGCGATGCGGTCCGTGTCATGTTTGATCTGCAAAATGACGAGATCCCTGTCCTTGCAGGCCTCAGCCTCTTGCTTCCACGTGCGCTCAAACTGAACGAGAAAGTCAGGACTCGGACTGTGCCAGAGGAGATACCTCTGATTTCGACTCGTCGTGATTTCAGATGACATGCTTTCGGAATGGCAGGCAAGAAAGACCGCAGCCAGCATCAAGTGTTTCATTTTCCTTGGAAGATGAAAAATTAGGCCACTTCTCCCGCCGGGGCAAGGCCCATCACAGGACACGAGGACGTCACAATCCGGCAGATTCTTATTGGCTTCAGCTTGAAACTCCGGCAAAAGAGGATGTCATTCCCGGACTCCCCCCCCATGAAACACAGCACTCAACCTTTCTCCAGCAAGAGCCGGCTTTCCGTTTAGCTATGGGCCTCAACTCCGTCCGACCGTTTCAGTCAAGCCCGGATGCGGCGCTGCTTCGCGACATGGCAGAGGTTCCCAAAGAGTTGGTGGAGGACTTTGCAAGGGACCTTTTTCGTATGGGTCCGGGTAGCCGGGTTTTCCCCTCCCAGCTCGAATTTGCCATCAACGAGATCAACTCAGGCAAGGAGGATTTCCTGGGCTGGCTTCTGGAAGCCCACCCTGACAAAACCCCGGAATCGCAACATGCGATGCAGGATTTTCTGCAGAGGACCGAACGGCAGGCCGTGGCTGCAAAAATTCAGGAACAACTCACCGATCCCGAAGTTGCCGCTGAGATTCCCATCTCAATCGTCGAAGACTTCGCCAGAGAGATCCATGGTTTGCGGTCTGAAGATCCCGTGGATGAGGCCACGCTTGCAGCGACCGTTTCCGGCATTGCAGATGGCTCCCTGCCCTTCCTTGATTGGCTCGAAAAGCTCCAGTTGGGGGACCTGTTTTCGCAGGGTTAGAGCGTGCTCTACACTCACATTTGAAAACCCACCGGCATCCCATGGAAATGCGGTGAATGTCCATTTTACCACAGCCCGGATTGGACATGACATCGTTCGGTTGCAGATGAGTGAGTTTTCGGCAGACAACCCGATACGCAGAACCGTCGGCATTTGTTATGTACACCACGCGCAACGTGGCAAGGGAATGCTTTCTTGCCCAACGTTCACGCTAAGAAATTCGGTGCGTTAGCGAGGAAGATCCTCCGGCGTGTTGTTGGGGCTGCTTCCTGGATCAAGGAGAGGGAGGCCATCGAGGCGGGGCGGAGCCGGAATGGCTCCCAGCACAGTCTCCCATGCGTCCCAATCGTTCTTCAGCACGGCGACGCTTTTGAATTCGAACAGGGTGCCGTGCTTTGCATCTCCTTGCCAGAACGAGTTCCTCTGACCGGCGGCGTTCTCCCAGGCAACCCTGTTGGTCTTAATGTGAATCGCACCACCCGGCAAGGCATACTGGTTCCAGACAGAGATGCCAACGTTCGACCTGTTGGATCTTCGCCCGAGAACGGTGTTAGACACAACCGAAATATCGCCACCAGATGCCACGCCAATCCCAACCTGGCCGGGAGAGATGAGTGTGTTACCCTTACAGGCAATATGGGAGCCGCCGGCATCGCCCAGCATGATTCCCGATCCGCTTTCGCTCATATCCTGACTTCCAACCCCAGGGTCCCCCATGATCCAGTTCCCCTGTATCACTATGGGATCTTTCTGCGTTCCGGCTGACTTGTAGATGCTGATGACATCCTCCGGATGGCTTCGATTCCAGTGGTTGATGGCGATGTTCCCCTGTATCCGGTTTCCCTCTCCAAACACCTTGTCGTACTGGACCATCTGGCCACGTGGCATCGGCCCAAGCACATCCTCGACGTAGTTCCCGGAAAACACGATGCCGGTGGACTCCAAGACATGTGCCCCGGATGCCACTCGTTCGATTCGGTTGCCCTGTATGACGACATCTTGTGATTTGTAGATCTCAATGGCCAACTGCGGCTTGCTTCCGCCAAGGTCGCGAAACAGATTTCCAGTGACGCGGACACCCTGACAGTGCCTCATTTGAATACCTATGTGAGGGACACCCGCAAAGACGTTGGCCTTCACCGTCACGTTGGTGCAGTGATCAAGGATGATGCAGGCCTTTGTTTGTGTTTTTCCTGTCGTCCCAAAAACCTTGCCGCTAATCACGATATCCTTTGCAGCGTGAAGGTAGATTGGCAGCGTTTGCTCAGACTCTGCACTAAGGCTGGAAAGTGCGGCGAGAGCCCACACGATGGAACATATCGGGAGAAACCTGCGCGTATCCTTAATCATGATCCTTGCCCCAACGTCCGCCGTCAGGTATCGCTGGCTGGCGTCCCAAAAACGTCAGCCCGGTAATTCCCCCGATTGATGATGTGATACATCGCACCTTCAAATTCCAATCTGGGTTTTCTTGCCATACTCCAAGAATTTGGCAGAAGTTTTCATGTTTAAATACATTTAAAATATAGGCCCGACCCCATTGGCTGTTTTAAAACATTTAAATTATAGGCCCGACCCCATCGGCTGTTCCCAATAAGAACCGAGATGATAGTCGCGACCCCAATACCTTGAAAGCCACCTTCTAGACCAGCTGTGACCATCATTAGTGGGTTAATTACCCATGCCAGCAGTAAGAAGGTGTTTATCGTTCCTTGCACGTTTGCACCGCTCAGCCCACCAAAGGCTGAGAGAAACGCCAAGAATGGTAGGGCAAACGACATGACCATGTGGGCTATGCTGAAAACACAGAAAAACACAGGATGGAACCACGTTTCCGCAATTACTATGCGCGAGCCGTGCATCGAGGTATTAGGGCGCTGGCGGTTGCTCATATTCTTACGTCCAAGGTGACTCACGGCTGCCCGTGGCGCGGCTCCTGCTCCGCAGAAGGCGTGCCGCCGGTAGCCATTGAGTCCACCGCCTTGTTCGATTTATTTCTCCACAAAACGAGGTGCAGCATTATTAGCAGAAATGCAACTCCGAGACCGCATCCCAAGAAGGCATATGGATAATTATGAGAACTGCCCTGTCCGCTCCATGCTTCACCATACCTGACAGCCCATAGATAAAAGGAGAAGCTGATGCTGTGAAGGACGAAGGCAACAACAATAAGCAAAAGAAATGTCCAGAGCCGGATTCGGGAGACAGTGGCGAAAGCCGCAATAGTAAGCCCTAGAAAACTAGGACCAAGTAATATTAATGATGCGGGATGCTGAAACGAGACTGTAGTGCGAAAATCCGGATGATAAAAAAACTGGACCCCGTGGCGAGAATCCTGCCAGGGATTGTCGGTATAAAAGAGAAGTGACTTGAACCAATCCTTGTTGTTTGCGGCAACTTCGGAACTGGATCGGTAGAGCGCCCCCTTGCTTCCTACTGGTAGCTCTATGGGCGGCCTGTGGCCGCTTCGGGCCTTCCCGTCCCATTTGTAATTGAATGAGGCGTAATGATCGGTTAGAACGGGCACTAATATCGCATTCGAGAGATACTCCACGCTTGGGCGACCAGACTGAAAATCTTTGAAGTGCAGGAAGTTTCCCTCTTTCGGTTGGATCGTGTATTTAAAGGCACGGTTGGCCTGTGATACTTCGGCCAAGTCGAGGACAGCCCAAGTGTCGCTTCTGATCAGATATAATTGGGACCTGCCTGCATCAAAAAATGCCTCTTTTATTTCCAAGTCATCCTTTTCGTCGGAAGTGTATGGGCCAACCCTCTCTCGATCAAATCTGAGCAGAAGTGCCCCAACGAAAATGAGGGCAAGTATCAGACCTGTGATTGCGAATTTCATTTCATCGAGACTTTATGGTTGCGGGCTCCGGTGTGAAGTGGCGAGCGCGGCCTTGAAAAAAGGCGGTGTGTTTGCCGTTCTATAACCGCGGGCTGCCCGTGAGGGCCTATCCGCAAGAACGGCTCCGTACTGAGCGGAGATTCGTT
>JBGSPC010000187.1:0-2074 GCA_041738805.1 Terrimicrobiaceae bacterium
CCCACGCACGATTCCAGCCGAGACAAGCACCCACGGTCCGTGACAGACGCTGGCTATGATCTTTTTCTTCGCGTCAAAGGCGCGGAGAAAAACCAAGATGTTGGCGATCTGGCGGACACGATCCGGCGACTCGTAACCACCGGGGATGACGGCGATTTCGTAGTCCTCCTCTTTTATGGTGTCGGCGTCCACCGTGGCCGCGATAGGAAGTCCCCATTTGCCAGTGGTGTTTCGCCCTCCTTTCGTCGCGACATCAACGTAGAAGCCGGCCTCTTGCAAACGGTAGTATGGATAGGCGAATTCGGTGTCCTCGACGCCTGCTGCGATAATAATGACTGCCTTTTTCATGATCCTCACATATTAGGCTTGGCGGACTTCGTCTGAAAGCCAAGGGCGTTGGTTTCCAAGGTAAAATTTGGTGACGGTGGCTAGATCGCGCTCAGTGTCAACGGCCTGCCAGTAGCCCGTGTGCGGAAACACGCCGATCAGCCCCAACCTGGCGAGTTTGGTGAAGACCTCGCGTTCAAGTGTACACTCGTTGAACACGTCGAGGTGCTCGAAAATGTCAGGATCCATAACCATGTAGCCACCGTTAACGTAGCCGCCCATGCCTGCCACGTGTGTCTCCAGCGAGTAGCCAGTCACCACGTCGCTTTCCATAGCGAAGGTACCAAAGCGAGTCGTTGGCTGGACACCTGTAGCGGTCAGCAGGCTGCCATTCGTCCTATGGAACGCGATCAGAGCCTGTAGATTTACGTTGCACAGACAGTCGCTGTAGGTCACGAAAAAAGGCTCCCTCTCCACGTAGCGACGGCAGCGGGCGACGCGGCATCCAGTCTGCGCGTTGATGCCCGTGTCGACACAAGTGATTTGCCAGTTGTCCTCCGGAGCATTGGTCAGATAGCTGAATTGGCCGGAACCTCCTGAGAACTCAATATCCCGTCCCTCAATATGTTGGTAGTAAAAATGACGGCGTATGGCATCCCCGCCCTCGCCTAGAGCGAGGACAAACTCGGTGAAACCGGCCGTTGCAAAACTGTTCATCACGTGCGAGACAAGAGGGCGACCGCCCACCTGCATCAGCGCTTTTGGAATTCGCAAGCGGCTTTCTGGGTCAATCACGCCGCGACCACCGCACAAAATAACGACTTTCATGACGGATTGGATGAAGGGCTTGATTTAGCGCGGGCGAAAAGACCGCGCAGTCCACCGCCACACAGATGGTTCCTAGCCACCTCGATTTTACAGACAAACGCGGAGAAGCTCATTGTTTTGTTGGCCATACTCAGGCGGGAACAAGTTTACCTCAAGCACAATTCTGGTCTCGCTTTTGAAAATGACGCAGGAAGAAAAATTCAATCATGCAGTCAAAGGGTAAGAAGAATCTCCACCGTTGCATAAAGCAATGCACCCGAGGCACCGGTACAGAACGGCTACCCGCGGGCGAGAATCTTCAAACTCATCGGCAGAAAGTGGCAGGTTTTTGCGCAGCATGCCAGCGCGCCATTTTTTCAATTCCTTTCCCCAATTGAGTTTCTGGCACCAGCAATAACTCCGACTCTGCCCGGGAAGTGATGGGGACGTAACAGGAGGAAGCAATGCCGGGGAGCGGAGCGGATCCCATGAGAACATGCGTGTTGTAAAGACCGCCGATTTGGCGGGCCAGATCTCCAATTGTGATCGGGGTCGCCGCCCCGACATTGAACGCCCGCCCGTTCGGTCCCTGAAGTAGGATCGTCCATAGCCCAGCCGCCATGTCGGCGGCGTACATATATGAGCGCAAAGCGGATCCGTCACTCTTGACGATGATCGGACCGCCTGCCATGGCGTCGCGAAGGAAGTTGCCGATGGCGAAATTTGCGTCCAGTGGGAGGCGTGGGCCGACGAAGGCGAAGCCCCGGGCGATTTTCAGCGCAGTGGGGGTGTTATTCAAGACTTTATGGCACTGGTCTTCAATCCGACGGCGGATTTGCCCGTAGGAGAGCGGTCCGTCAAGTCGAACCAGAGGGTCGTCTTCAGAGAATGGCGCAGGGGGGGCATTGGGTTGATAGACAGCCCCCGTGCTGCACAGAAG
>JBGSPC010000123.1:0-32331 GCA_041738805.1 Terrimicrobiaceae bacterium
CAACGCCCGTGCCAACGCCCGTGCCAACGCCCGTGCCGACGCCCGTGCCCGGTTCTCCAAACTCAGTCGTCGACCTTGGTAATGTTCTAGTGACCTTCAAGGTCAACAGCGACTGGGGCAGCGGATTTGAAAGCACGGTTGTGATCGAGAACAAAACCTCAGCCATCCTTCGGGACTGGAAATTGACGATGCAGCTTGATCGCCTGATTCCCTCCATCTGGAGTGCCAGGGTGGTTTCCAAAGTGGGAAATCTCTACACCTTTGATGCTCAAACTTTCTCTTGGAACAAGGACATTCCTGCCAAAGGCAAGGTGACGTTTGGATTTATCGGGTCTCAGGGCAACGTGAAGACTGCGCCATCCGGTTTCTCCTTCCAGCCTGCCGGTTCGGGCGGAACCACCCCAACGCCTGTGCCGACGCCCGTGCCGACGCCCGTGCCGACGCCAGCTCCCACACCGGTTCCAACCCCAACCCCTGCACCGGGCGGGACGGCCTTCAACTATGGGGAGGCCTTGCAGAAGTCGCTCTATTTCTATGACTGTCAGCGGTCCGGCCGCCTTCCCGCCAACAACCGCGTGGCATGGCGGGGGAACTCGGCGCTCCAGGACGGTCAGGATGTGGGTATTGACCTCACGGGCGGGTATTATGATGCAGGGGATCATGTGAAATTCGGACTGCCGATGACAGGTTCTCTGACGTTGCTGGCCTGGGGTGGCTTGGAATACGGAAGCGCCTACCAATCATCCGGGCAACTCAGTGCTCTCAAAGCCGCTGTGCGCTGGGGCACGGATTGGATCATCAAAGCTAACCCCACTGACAATGTTATGTATGGTCAGGTCGGGCGGGGGGACCTGGATCATTCTTTTTGGGGACCTCCCGAAACGATGACCATGCAGCGCCCTGCCTTCAAACTTGACCCCAGCAAGCCAGGAACCGAGGTCGCTGGTGAGGCGGCCGCTGCCATGGCGGCGGCCTCTCTCCTCTTCCGGACAGACGATCCCACGTATGCCGCGAAGTTGCTGCTTCATGCCCGCAGTCTCTTCGTTTTCGCTGACCAGCACCGGGGCACTTATGTGAATTCCATTCCGGATGCCCGCAACTACTACAATTCCTACTCCGGGTATTATGATGAATTGGTGTGGGCGGCGGCCTGGCTCTACCGGGCCACGGGAGAGAGCCACTACCTCGTCAAAGCCGAATCGCTCTACAATGAGCATTTTGCGGGCTCAAGCCAGCGATGGACGCACTCCTGGGACGGGAAAATCAACGGAGCCACCATCCTGCTTGCTCAACTCACCGGCAAAGAGGTTTATAAAACGGCCACGCGCAACTGGCTGGATTTTTGGACCGTGGGATCAAACGGACGGAAAATCGGATACACCCCCGGAGGCCTGGCCTGGTTGGACCGTTGGGGCTCTCTGCGCTATTCCGCCAACACCGCCTTCCTGGCCTTTGTTTATGCGGACAGGGTGGGGGATGTCGGGACGCGTTACCGGGACTTCGCGAAATCCCAAATCAATTACATGCTCGGAAACAATCCCGGGAAACGCAGCTATGTGGTCGGCTTTGGCAACAACCCGCCCCGCAATCCTCATCACCGTGCGGCCCACGGCTCAACCACGAACAATATCAACAGCCCGGCAAATAACCGTCATATCCTCTACGGGGCTCTGGTGGGCGGGCCATCCGAACCCAATGACACCGCTTACTCCGACGACCGGACCAACTATGTGACCAATGAGGTCGCCATGGATTACAACGCGGGGTTCACAGGTGCCTTGGCACGGATGGTTTCCGAGTTTGGCGGGCAACCGCTCCCGAGCTTTCCCTAAGCGGTTGTGTTGGTCGCCCTCCCAAGTGGGGGGGGATAAAAAAACAACCCGGAGGCGGGATCGCCTCCGGGTTGTTTGATTTTAAAATAATCGAAAAAACGTCAGGCTTTTTCGGTTGGTTCGGTCACCTCAGCTGCAACGGGAGCGGCTGGCTTTGCGGCGCGGCCGGTCGATTTTTTGGCCTTGGGTGTTTTTTTGGCTGTTTTGTCACGGCGTTTGATTTCGACCTCATCCGTGAGAACAATGCGGATATGGCTGGTGCGTTTGCGGATCGGGCCGGCGCTTCCGCGGGCTTTGGGAACAAAACGCTTGGCGGTCGGGCCTTCGCCCACAACAGCCTCTTTGACCGTGAGGGTGCTCACCGTGAGGTTGTTGTTGTTTTCGGCATTGGCGACGGCGCTGGCAAGAGTTTTGCGCACAAGTTCAGCGGCCTTTTTGGGCACAAATTTGAGGAGGTCCAGGGCGTCGGTGGCGGGAAGGCCTTGGATTTCCCGCGTGACTTCGCGGGCTTTGAACGCGCTGATTCGCGCGAAGCGGTAGGTGGATGTGACCTGCATGGTGTTTTTGGTTTTGGTTATTGTTTGGTGTCCACCCTCAGGCGGTCACCGGATTTGATTGGGTTCTTTTCGTTCTCAAGACTTTGGATAATTGCTCCGCAAATGCGCTCACGCACATCCACCACCCGGACTTCGCCCACACGCTGGTTGTTGCGCCAGACCTGAAAGGGCATTCCGACTTTTACGCCGTGTCGTGCTCCCACATTGGAAATCACCAAAGAAAGCTCCGCTTTGGTGTCGATGACCATGGCGTCTGTGAGTGTTGCTTCCACCGCATCCGGGCTGGAGGCTGAGGCTGCGCCAAGAACTTCATTGGTTTTTCGGATTTGCGTCTCCAGGTTCATCCGGATTTCGGGATCTGTGGCTTCTGAATTCGCAATCAGGAGCTGCACGGTTTCCGAGAGTTGGATGAGCTGGCTTCGGGTGGCTTCAAGTTGCTCCTGGGCGATTCGCAGGTCCCGGACCGCTGAGACAAGGCGTTGTTCGAGCTTGCCGGGATCGCCGCCAAGGCCAGGAACACCCAGCGCTTCGAGCCGAAGGGACAGTTCGTTGGCCTGACGCTTAAAAACCTCGGCTTCGCTGTTTGAGAGAGCCAGGCTGTCAGTCAGGGACTTGATGGTTGATCGAAGCAGGAGTATTTGTTCCTGCGACTGATCATTCCGTTCCCGTTTCATCGGGATCGGTTCAATAATGGGCAATGGGATGGTGATCCCCTCGGCGAGAGGGGATGTCTTATCCAAGTCTGTCAAAGATCTGTCGCCTTGTGAAAACGCGGACGTTCCCAAAAAGGCGGTTGCGGCAATCCATAGGGCCGCAAGTTTCATAATAAAAGGCGTCCTTACTTCGTGACTTTCGCGGTGTGGGAGCCGTGCTTTTTGAAGATTCGCGTGGGCGAAAATTCCCCAAGCTTGTGTCCCACCATGTTTTCCGTCACGAAGACAGGGATAAAGGTTTTGCCGTTGTGAACGTTGAAAGTGTGCCCCACAAAATCGGGGGTCACCGTGCTGCGACGGGACCAGGTTTTGATGGGTTTTTTGATACCGGAATCATTCATCCGGTCGATTTTATCTAGAAGTTTCCATTCAACGAATGGGCCTTTTTTGAGCGAACGAGCCATAAATTAGGATTTTTTCGATTTTGCTTTGCGCCTCTGGACAATGAAGTTGTCGGAAGACTTGTGTTTGCGGCGGGTTTTGAAACCTTTGGCAAGTTGGCCCCACGGGCTGACCGGGTGGTGACGACCGCCACCGCCTTTGCTCTTGCCTTGACCACCGCCCATCGGGTGATCGACCGGGTTCATGACCATTCCGCGAACGGTTGGACGGACACCCAACCAACGGGAACGTCCGGCTTTACCGCTCGAGACATTCAAGTGATCCACATTGCCGACCTGGCCAATCGTGGCGTAACACTCTTCGTGGATCTGACGGATTTCGCCCGATGGAAGTTTAACGAGAGCGTATCCGGCCTCGCGGTTGGCGAGAGTGGCCGATGTGCCGGCGCTACGGATCAACTGGGCTCCGCGACCGGGGGTCAGCTCCACATTGTGGATCTGAGTTCCCAGAGGAATCACACGCAAAGGAAGAGCGTTGCCGACAGCCGGATCGGCTTTTTCGCCGGCAATGACTTTGGCACCCACTCCGAGACCATTGGGAGCAAGAATGTAGGTTTTCTCGCCATCAGGATATTGAAGAAGGGCGATGCGTGAAGAGCGGTTGGGATCATACTCAATGGCAATGACCTCAGCGGCGACATCGCGGTTTTTCCGGCGAAAATCGATGATACGAAACTTGCGCTTGTGCCCACCCCCGCGGTGACGGCTCGTGATGCGACCGTTGTTATTGCGCCCCCCGGACTTGTTAAGTGTCTCGGTGAGATGCTTTTCGGGTTTGTCTTTGGTGATTTCCGAGAAATCGGGAAGAGCCTTGAATCGCGCGGCTGGCGTCAGAGGACGGAAGGTTTTAAGTGGCATGGTCGTTTCGTGGTTGGTCCGCTGTGCTCCCCGTGCTGCAAACTGCCTGCTGTGCAGTGGCAAATTCCGCCGAGGAAATGACGGGAACCGCTGAATCTGGCGGAATGTTGAAAAAATTCAAGCAATATTTTGTCACATTATCTCCGTCCAATCACGATGGCCTGGATTTCCGCATCACTCTTATAAGTGGAGGTGGTTAAACGGGAAGCACCATAGGTCCCGGCCAGCGGCCCTTGACTGGCCTGGGAGGCTTGGAATCGGATGCCGCCCGGGCCACTTCGAAAAACAACCCACTCCCGTGCAAGGCCCTCATTGTCGGTGTCGAGCAGCGCCGCCGGTCCATAAATGTGGGCCACCTCCGCAATGCGGTCACCCGGCCGCACTCCTTCAATCGTGGAAAACCGGGGACTGATGGCCGCAATCATCACAATGCGGCTTCCCGGATTTTCCGGGTTGGCAGGATCAGCCGTCAGAAATTCCATGACCTTGGTTCCTGAAGGATCCCGCACCGAATATTGATCATTCAAAGCAGACAAAGCCGGACCACCCATTTCAGACCCCGTGGGATCCGGAATCGGACTCTGAGAACGAAGACGAAAGTTCGGGGGCTCAACCAATTGATACCCGGGTTCCAACGCCTCTTTGGCTTGCGTCACGGACATGCCCAGACGGATCGGGCCGGCGGAACCCGCAGAAACCCGCCACGTCGGACCTTGCGCGGCAGCTGATGAAGGGGAGGGCCCCGTGGAACATGCCGTCATCGCGAGACAACCGGCCATAAAGACTGAAAGTCCAGGAATTTTCATTGAAGTGAAAGGTTAATGGTAAACCTTCCGATTGTCAGGTTTCAATCATCGGGCAGGGCTGCCCTGTTTCAAAAAACTGCCTTGTTGGCGTATGTCCTGAGGTCATTTAAGCTTCAGGGGCTGACAGGTCAGGCCAGCCAGTTTGGCAAGACGTCGTTGCCGGTCGTCAAATGACACAAACACCTTGGCCCCGATCTCTATGGCTGCTGCAACGTGCAGGACATCCATTGTCCGGCATCCGGTTTCTTGAGTCTTCTCCGACAACGCCCGGAACCGGTCAAGCAGGCGACTGCGTGATAGCTCCGGCGTAAAATACAACCCTCTTTTCCTCCGATCTTCAAAAAGTCCGAGCAATCGTACGGCTTCTGGCTTTCGCAATTCGCTCCAGAAGACCTTCAGCCAGATCGCGTTGGTGAACTCCATTTCCAGCACATCCAAAACAGGAAGCGGATCGTGCTGCCCGACCACAATGTTTTGCACCGCTTCAGATCCTTCTTCCAGAACATAAAGCTTCAAAAAGGCGCTTGTGTCCAAATAGAGCATGCTACCAGCGTCCTTCGCGGTCTGCCCGCACGGTTTCTTGGGAAGATTTGCCTGTCCCTTTCGCCGCTGTGCCAAGGTGATCATCCCATTGCAAGACCTTGCGGGGAGATGGGGGAAGAAGCCTTGCTGATGGACGCCCGCGGTTCAAAATCAAAAACGTCTCGCCGTCCCGTGTCCGCCGCTCGACCTCCGCCCACTGGGCTTTAAGTTCGCGCACTGTGATGGTTTCCATGTACAAAATGTATACGTTAACAATTGCAGGAAAGCAATCTTGTTTCCAGTTTGTTAGTTCTTAATCCGGTGTATGGTGTGCCGATGCAACAATTTTGGGAGGAGTTTCGTGCTGAGGCCGGACGGGCGCTGATTGACCGGGACCGCGAAATGGAGTTGGCGCTGTGCTGTTTGATTGCCGGGGGAAACCTTCTTATTGAGGATGCGCCCGGCGTTGGGAAAACGACGATGGTCAAAGTTGTGGCGCACATGCTGGGTTTGGATTTTAAGCGGGTTCAGTTCACAAACGATTTGTTGCCTTCAGATATTCTCGGCAGCCAGATTTTTGATGCGGCGAGGCAGGCCTTTTCCTTTCACAAGGGCCCGATCTTTGCGCAGTTGGTCCTGGGGGATGAATTGAATCGTGCCTCGCCAAGGACCCAGAGCGCGGTGTTGCAGGCCATGGATGAGCACGAGGTCACCATTGAGGGACACACCCATCCCCTCCCGGAACCTTTCTTTTTTGTCGCGACTCAAAACCCACGGGATCAGGCCGGGACGGCGGCGTTGCCGGAATCGCAAGTGGACCGGTTTCTGATGCGCATCGAACTCGGGCTGCCATCCCGCTCAACGCAGCGCAAATTGCTCGGGCGTGATCAGGGCGGGAGCTTCGATTTTGAATCACTCAGAAAATTGGCCACCCCCGCTGACCTCAAAGCGTGGAACAAAGAGTCGGCCAAACTGCATGTTTCGGAAGCCGTTTCTGATTACCTCCTCAACCTGTTCGAAGCGGCCCACGCGCGCGGTTGGCTGCTTTCGCCCCGTGCCGCTTTGGGCTTGCAGCGAGCCGCCCGGGCTCTGGCATTTTTGCGCGGCCGTGATCATGTGTTGCCGGATGATGTTCAGGAAGTTTTTCTTCCCGTGGTGACGCATCGATTGGCCCAATTCGCGTCAGGCACCGGCGACTCCAGCGAGGTTCTTATCATGGGGAGATCGTTGCTGGAGGCAACAACCGTGGGCTGATGACGCTGATATGAAAACGCGCGAGCGGATTTATATTGTTCCCACGTGGGCCGGCTTGGTTTTTGCATTCACGCTGCTTGTGATCTTTGGAGTCGGGTATTTTGCCGATGGTTTCGGAGGGCCGGTGCAGGTTCTTGTGATGTCCCTGGTGGTCACCGGGATTGTGGCCCTGATCCTGACCAATGACAACATGCGCGGCATTGAAGTCATGGACTCACGCATGGATCCCGCGGCCGCAGGGGAGGCGGCCTGCCTGCATCTGACGATTAAGAATTTCTCCAACGCTGAGCGACTCGGGCTATTAATCAGATATCGCGAAGGCTGGAAATTAAAGGCCGCGCAGCAGATCCCCGTGCTGCCCGGGGGCGCTTCCCGATCTGTGGTGATTCCCATTCCCACCACGAAGCGTGGGGTCTTTCCCATACCAGCAATCTGGGTCTCCAGCCGGTTGCCGGTCGGGTTGTGTTTTGCATGGAAAGTGTTTCAAAAACTCGGGAGCTACCATGTGTATCCGCGTGGAAAAACCTGGAGGCCGCTTCCTGAAAGTGCCGGCTCTCTGGAGGGACGGGGAGAGGCCGGCCATGAAGACGTGGAGGGTCATCGCACCTATTCGCCCGGAGATCCGCTATCCCGCATGGATTGGCGGGTGTTTGCACGCACGGGCCGGACGGTTGTGCGAACCTTTGATGGGGCGGGATCAAAACGCACAGTCCTTCACTGGCAACAAACGTCCTTTCTTGAGGACCCTGAAGACAGGCTCGAGCAAATGAGTTATTGGGTCACAGAATGTGTTCGGGGCCGCCAGCCATGGATCGTGCGCATGGGAGGTTCCACATTCAGCGAACGCAATTTGAGAGGCTGCCGCATCGCCCTCGCCAGCTACCAGGGGGGCCACTAAATGGAAGCGAAGCCTCAGCGTCTGGCCGGAAGTTTTTTGGGGGTGTGGCTGGCCGTCCACCAACTCCTGCTTCCTTCGACCGGCGGACTCAGTGCGCTGATCCTTGGAATCCTTTCCATTGGATTGGTCCTACGGCTGAGGGATTGCCTTCTTCCCGACTGGGTCACGTGGATTGGACTGGCTGGCGTGGTGCTTCCCATCATGTCTGGGGGCTCGAGTCTGGTTGGAGTCACCGGATCCGTCGCGGCCTGGGTGGGTGCGATTCTGTTGCTGGGCCCTCTCACCGCAGCACGCGGGATGTGGGTGGTCCTCTGCGCTCTGCTGGTGCTTGCTGTGATTACGATCGGGTCCTCGGAAAACATTCCGATTTATCTGCTGATCTGCGATGTCGGGATTCTGATGTTGCTGACGCAACAGGCCCACGCTCCAGCTGGCTCCCGCGGGGGATTCCTTCTCCATTCCCTGCGTCTGGTGATTCCGGTCGCCATTATTGTCACCGCCGCATTCTGGTTTTTTCCGACACTGTCCTCACGAACAAATGCGGCATTAACCGGATTTTCCACCGGCCTGAATCCTTCGGACTTTTCCGGGTTGCAACAAAGCCGCAAGGTGGCCTTTGTTGCCACGTTTCCAGAGAATGGGCTCATCCCCAAAGCCGGGGATCTTTACTGGAGAGCAGAATCCTTAAGCCAAAATGATGGTCTGCGCTGGAGTCGCGACCTCTCGCGCAAATCGTCATGGAACAGGAACCCCACATCTCCATCCCTGGAATATGAACTAAGCATCCGGCCAAAAAGTCCGATTGCTCCTCTGGACCTGCCGGTCACCGATGAGGCTGGTGGACTGGTTCAGACCGTGTTGGATGAGGAAGGCTCTTTGGACAACTCCCTGGTGCGGGTGCAGTCCTCCTTGACACCCGCCAAGGATCTTCCTTTGGTGAACGCGTCAGGGGGGGATTTGGCGATTCCGGCGGAGGTCGCTGAAAATATCAAGCTGAAGGCCCTGAGTGCCCGCCTTTTTCAAGAGGCCGGGGTTCCGGAACGTTTGGCCGCTCTTGGCGAATTTTTGCAGACCGGCGGATTTGTCTACACCACCCGTCCCGGCCGGATTCGCGGGGTGGGGGAGTTGTTGCTTACTCAGCGACGCGGGTTTTGCGAACACTACGCTGCGGCCGCTGCAAATCTTTTGAGATTGTCGGGCGTGCCCACCCGCATCGTGAGTGGCTATCGCGGTGGGCAATGGAATCCCTGGCTGCGAACCATGACCATTCGTGACTTCCATGCCCATGCCTGGCTGGAAGCCTGGGATGCAGAAAAAGGACAATGGCACCGCTTTGACCCGACGTCATTTGTTGCCCCATCCCTCACGTTGCAGATCGCCAGAGAACGCGATCCCTCCCAATGGCCATGGCATCGCCTGGTCTCCACTTTCATTGCCAGCAAATTCCTCGCAGCCGGTGACTTCATCCAACGCATCCTTGCCCTGCCTGGAGTCGCCACACCTTTGGCCATTCTGCTGATTTTGTTTGCCGTGTGGTTTGTCCTGCGAGGCCGAAAATCATCCCCCCCCGCAGAGGCCGCCCTTGCTCAGCTCAACAAAATCGCATCGCGTCAGGGTCTTCCCCGACACCCCGGAGAAACCCCGCTCGCCTGGATGGCCCGACTCCAAAAGGCCCTGCCAAATGCCGCGGACCGGGAGGTCTTATCTGCCTTCTCTCAATCGTATGAAAGCTTCGTCTACAGCGCCCATGGGCAAGAGAAAGAAAACCATGAGAAATTCCTTGGTGCGGTGGGGCTTCTGCGCGGAATCCGTGGAACGCCGCGTGCTGTCTTTGCGAATGCAAGTGAAAGAGAAGGGAACTGCAGTCAGCCCTGATGAGACGTCTGATGATTCTGATCTTCACATTCGGTGCATTGGCCGGAATTGTGGTTATCTCAATCAATCCGGTGAGCAGCAAAATCCTCAATCTGGTGTTGTTGGGATGCATCATCGGGGCGTGGCTGGGGATCACAATCCTTGTGTGGAAAAGAAAGGCCTCCAGGGTAGTTGCATTGGGTCTTCCGTTACTCGCCGGTGTTCCATTCGTTTTGCCCGGAGCAACGATTGATGCCGGTGAACTTCGGCAGTACTACGTTCAAAGGATGCTGGCTTTTGAAGGCACAAAGTATCATTGGGGAGGAGAGAGTGCAGGTGGGATTGATTGCTCGGGATTGCCGCGCCGTGCGCTTCGGGATGCCCTGCTGGCCTACGGCATTAAACACCTCAATGGGCGGGCCTTTCGGCTTTCTGCAGAGCAGTGGTGGTACGATGCCAGCGCGAGAGCCTTGGGCGAGGGCTATCGTTCCTACACGGTGCCACTTCCGATGAGCGGGACTATTCGTGAGATGGACGCTAGCGGTTTGATGCCAGGAGACCTGGCTGTGACAAAAAGCGGCGTCCACGTCATCGCCTATGCAGGCAATGACAAGTGGGTGCAAGCCGACCCGGAGCTTGGGGTTGTGGCAACCCTGGATGGACGTAAAGACGACAACGGGTGGTTTCACTCCCGGGTCACGATGCATCGGTGGAAACTGCTTGTTCCGCCATAAAATCATTGGCCTGAGTGCGGATTCTCCGTTACCTTTGTGCTCAAGAATCGGCTTGAGCGCTTACCAAGGAGAGCGCCTTCTTTTCTTGCATGGAGTATTTTCGATAAGTGCCCTGACAGAACCCCCCACACAAAAGTGATGAGAGAACTGGATTTCTATTCCGAACCCGATCCATCCCACTTCGCCTTTCAAGGCATCCATCATCTCCCTCGTCTTTGCTTTATTGGCCCTTAAAATGCAAGGATCGGCGCACAGCAGGCCGCCAGCTTCCGTAGGTTTTCACGGTTCGCATTATGCCCTCAAGGTTTGGTGGGATTCACAACACGGCCCAGGAAGAGGCAGGTGCCTGAGGGGCGGTGTTGGATGGCGAAAAGGAATGGACGGTCAATCACCACTTTGACCGGATCCGCAGGCATCGACATCGCTCGCATCATCACGACCGCAGTGGCCGCTGCGGCCTCGGTCCCATCCTCATCGATTTCGATGAAGGTTTTGTGGAAGACCTCTGAGATGTAGAGGTAGTCATTTGGTTTGCGGGGGGCGATGCCGGAAAAGTCCGCGCTGCCGGTCGGGTCATTAAAGGCGCTGGGCATCCCCAGCTTGATGAGGCTGTCGGAGAGAGAAAGAAGGGGCGGCTCCAGCTTGAATTTCGGCAAGGTGAGGGCGACGCGCTCCTTTGGCAGATCGGTGAGGCCGGCAAGGAAGGAGGCGGTCAGCTTTCCTTCCAGGGATTTTATGTCTTTGTCGGGAAGGAGGATCACAAACTGAAGGTCCGGGTTTTTATAGGGCAGGGCCACGGCCACATAACCGTCCGTGCGCAAATAGCCGAGAGTTTCAGTTTGATTCATGGCTGGGGTCTCCACACGATTTCCATCGCTGAGTTGAAAGGGCATGTTGGCCGTTGCCGACTTCGAAAACTGCATGGCCCACGGAGCTTTGAGGTAGATGGCATTCACAAGGACCAAGCGGGTGTCTTCGGTGAGAGCTCCTCCCGGTATGAGGTCCTTGATGCGATCGCGGGTTTGTTCCTCCACCCAGGCATTGATCCGCTTTTCGGCGGCGCGGGGACTTTTTACGAAATCCGCAAGCTCGAGGGGCGCTGCGAATTTCTGTTTGAGGAGAGCCAGGTAGTCAGGGAGGAAGGGATACCCCACCTGACCAAAAAGCCGGTCCGCAATGGTCAGCGTGATCGGGCTGTCTTTGTCTCCCAACGCCGCCATGGTGGGACGCAGGGCGGCGAAAGACTCGACTGTGCCATCCGATGGATAAAACAGGGTGGCGGCCATCTGATCCTTGGTGACACCCGCTGCCCCTGCATAGGCCATCACGAGGGCGGATTGAATGGAATAGGGCGAAATCAGCGCATTGGTGTCCGCCGGCAGGGCCTCCACAAGCAGCTTGGACCCCAGGGCATTCGTGGCCTCAGAGGCAGGGGTGGCCACTGTGGTGATCGGAAGCAACATCGTGGAACAAGCCAGGAGGGAGAGGAAGAAATGAGTTTTCACGCAAATCCGAAAATACACCAAGTCCTCAAGGTTTTGGATGTTTATTTTCCATGGGTGGATCCGCTTTTAGTGCAAAGAAACATTGAGAAGAGGCCTGAGGTCCCGGTCGTGAAACATGTTCCTCGACGTGATAGGTGTGGAGATTGTTGGACTCGCGTCGTTGGACGCCACCGGGTAAACTCAAAATCATGAATGATGCTTTGGATGAGATCTTGATTCAGGGGTTGGAAATTTGGTGCCAGGTGGGGGTGCCGGATGACGAAATCGCAGTTCCTCAAAAAGTGTTAGTGGACGTCACAATGAAGGCCCCCGCACTTTTTGAAGCACTGGATGACCGGATTGATGCCACGATTGATTATGCTGCGGTTTGCGTCCGCCTGTCGTCGCTTGCCGCCGAAAGTCCACGCCGTCTCATTGAAACGCTCGCTGCGGATATGGTCCACGTGCTTCTCAATGAGTTCGGAGCCCGGTCCGCGACGGTTCAAATCCGGAAATATATCCTCGCGCAGACCGAATATGTGGGAGTTCGGTGTCATCGGGACATTTTGACAGTCGTTGATTGAAGTGGAAGAGACGGCTTCGCCATGATGGGATTATCATCGCGCTCGGAGATTGTGATCCACCTGGGCGTGATTGCGGGGTGGCGTGTGCGCTGCGGCGTCAGCGAGGTGGATCGGGCACTCCGCTGCACGATGGGTGAGGATGGCGGCGGAGCCGCGTCGAATCGCCAGGAGAGGCTTGTGTCACTCCCCCCGCATCACACAAACGCTGAGCAGGGAGATATCTGCTGGCGTCACTCCGCTGATTCTTGCGGCCTGCCCCAAAGTTTCCGGGCGGATGGCAGTGAGTTTTTGCATGGCTTCAAAGCGCAGTCCGTTGATTGAGGAATAATCCAGCGAGGCCGGGAGGGCCTTGTTTTCCAAGGAGGAAATGCGGGTCATTCTCACAGCTTCCCGGTCGATATAGCCGGCGTATTTGATATCAGTTTCGAGAACGTCCCAGACCTCGCGGGGCACCTGTGAGGCGATTTGTGGAGGAAGATTCCCAGTCATGTTTTCCGGACGTTTGAACCATGAGGACAGGGGGAGGCCCTCCACCTTCTCCGATGCCACGATGGCCTTGGCCGATTCCCGATGATGGAGTTTTTGCTCAAAAATTTTCCTGCGAGCGGGGCAGACGAGACCGAACTCCATGGCCTTGGGAGTGAGGCGCAGATCGGCATTATCCTGACGGAGGAGGAGACGGAACTCCGCCCGACTGGTGAACATGCGATACGGCTCAGGTGTGCCGCGTGTGACAAGGTCATCGATCAACACACCAATGTAGGCCTCTTGACGGCCCAGAATGAGCGGTTGGCGGCCGAGGACTTTGAGGGCGGCATTGGCCCCGGCCATCAGCCCCTGTGCGGCGGCCTCCTCATAGCCGGAGGTCCCGTTGATCTGGCCTGCAAAATAGAGGCCGCCGACCCGTTTGGTTTCGAGTGTGGTTCGGAGCTGGGTGGGGGGACAGTAGTCATATTCAACAGCATACCCGGGACGAAGGATCTCACAGTTCTCCAGGCCCTGCACGGACCGCAGAAAATGGTATTGCACGTCATAGGGCAGGCTGGTGGAAACCCCATTCACGTAATACTCGCCGGTGTGGCGTCCTTCGGGTTCAAGGAAAAGCTGATGAGCGGGCTTTTCCGAAAATTTAACAACTTTGTCTTCGATGCTGGGACAATAGCGCGGTCCAACACCTTCAATCACACCGGCGTAGAGAGGAGACTTGTCCAGATTTGACCGGATAATTTCGTGGGTCTTCTCGTTGGTGTGGGTGATCCAACAGGGAATCTGACGGGCTTGAAAGGCTCCGTTACTCCATTGGTTGAGCGTAAAAATGTCATCTTCCTTTCGCTCCAGTGTGCTGGCCAAAAAGCTGAACACCGAGGGGGGATCGTCACCGTCCTGGCGCTGACACTTTTCGAAATTGATGCTCCGCGCGAGCAGGCGGCAGGGAGTTCCTGTTTTGAAGCGCTCCACTTCGAATCCAAGGTCCCGCAAACAATCGCTGAACGTGGAGACCGTGTCGCCCATGCGCCCTCCCGCTTGGTTTCGCAGCCCGACATGCAGCAGGCCGCGCATGAAGGTCCCGGTGGTCACTACGACCGACTTGCCTTGAAACCTCAACCCAAAGTTTGTTTCCACACCAGCGACGACATCATTTTCAACAATCAACCGGGTCACATTTCCCTGTTTGAGGTCCACTCCCGGCGTGCCCTCCAGGATAGCTTTGGCCCGGAATTGATACGCCTTTTTGTCACATTGTGCCCGTGGGGCCCGGACGCTGGGGCCTTTTCTCGCATTGAGCATCCGGAACTGGATGCCGGTCGCGTCCGCGTTCAAACCCATCAGCCCACCCAGAGCATCAATTTCACGAACCATGTGTCCTTTGGCCAGGCCACCGATGGCGGGATTGCAGGACATCTGGGCGACCGTGTCGGCATTTTGTGTGAGCAGAAGAGTTTCACAACCCAGACGGGCCGCAGCCAAGGCCGCTTCGATACCGGCATGACCGGCACCGATCACAATCACGTCATAGCATTTGGGATATAAAAAGTCGCTCACTTGGAAATCGGTTGGTTCGTGGAAACTATCGGAAGGAGGGGTATCATGCAATTTCCAGGGCCACCTCATCAGCAAGCGCACGGCTGGTTCGGGTCAGGAAAAGTCGGCCTGAGTGTTTTGTCAGCATGCCACTTTCCACAAGCCTGTCGGCTTTGGATTCCGGGACGTCGGATGCGGCGATGCCCGATGACGTGCGCAGGCCGAGGGCAATCCGTTCAAGGCGCAGGTCTGTTTCTGACAGGGATTCACAAATATCCGCAGCTGTGACTCCGGCCTTGCAGCGCCGGACATATTCGGAAGTGTCCGCAATATTCTGGGTTCGCACGTTGCCCATCGTGGAAACCGCACTGGGGCCAAGGCCACAAAAATCTGCACCCTGCCAGTAAGCCAGATTGTGGAGACAGGCTCTTCCCGGTTTAGCGTAATTGGAAGTTTCGTAGTGTTCGTAGCCGGAAGCCTCCAGGTTTTCGATGGTGGCTTCAAAGAGGTCGGCATCCAATCCCTCATCGGGGGAAAATTCGCCCCGCCCCAGCTTTTCGAAAAACTCCGTGTCTTCCTCATAGGTCAAAGAATAGGAGGAAATATGTTCCGGGTGGTATTCCAAGGATCGGGCAAGGGTTTTTTGCCAATCCGCAGGGGTTTGGCCAGGAACACCAAACATGTGATCAAGATTCAAATTGTCGAAGCCGGCGTGCCGGAGGATGTCGATGCTCTTTTGACTCATGTCGGCCGTGTGGGATCGTCCCAATGTCTCCAGGATGCGAGGCTCCCAGCTTTGGACCCCGAGGCTGGCACGGTTCACCCCGAGATCGCGGAGCAGAGCCGCTTTCCCGGGCGAAACCGTGGCGGGGTTCATTTCCACCGTGAATTCCTGCAGCATCGAACAATCAAAGATTTTCTGAAGGCCGGAGATCAGGGTTTCGAGCTGGGAGGAGTTTAAAGCGGTGGGCGTTCCTCCACCAAAAAAAATGGTGCGGGGTTGCACGGGATACCGGCATTGTGCCGCTTCAGCGAGCACGGCCTCCACAAATTCCCTGAACCCTCCGCGCGAGGCCTCTGTCTTGTAAAAGCTGCAATACGGGCAGATTTTCGGACAGAAAGGAACGTGCACGTAGAGGTGTTGGATCATTGAAGCTGGAAATCTAGCGTAATTCGGCAAGATTCAACAACATGAACAAATTTCTAGTGTGTGCGCTCGCGGCTTGTGTGTCGCCCGCATGCCTCTGGTCTCAGGACATAAAACCGGCTTTGCCCGAGGCAATGGTCTACTATGCCCTGGATTCCAAAGTGATCGGGGAGGGGAAAAAACCTGAGGCTGCCATCGTCCGTCGGATGGTTGACAGTCTGGTGGTGGAGTTAACCAACCAGGCAACTGTTGCTGATGCGTGGCGCTCTTTGGTGGCTCCTACCGATGTTGTTGGCATCAAGGTTTCAACCAACGCCGGTATTCTTGGTGGGACGAGGGAGGCTGTGGCCTCAGCCATTGTTGCCGGGCTCAGGTCTGCCGGGTTGCCACGCGCCAACATTCTGATCTGGGATCGCAATCTTGCTGATTTGTTGGCCTGCGGGTTTATCAAAGATTCCCCCGATTACACGCTGCGTTGGATTGATCCCGCCACGGGTTATGACTCCAAATCCCAAGTCAGCGCTCCGGTTCTGGGAAAACTCATCTGGGGCGACAGCCGGTTCGGGGATTCAAAAAATTCCCGATATGCGGACTTGCTGGCCTCGGGTGATCAACTGAGCAACCAGAGTTACTACGCAAAAATCCTCGCCAAAGATGTGACCAAAATCATCAATGTTCCCTCGGCCACGGACAGCTTTCTCACCGGCGTGAACGGGGCGCTGGCGGGAATAACCCTTGCGAATCTTGACAACTGGAGACGTTTCACAAAAGCACCTGATCACGGGGATCCGTATATCGCGGAGATTTACAACGACGAGATCATCCGCAGCAAAGTGGTGTTGACAATTCTGGATGCGCTCATCGTGCAATACGCGGGGGGACCTTATGGAAACCCCAACTTCACCGTGGACAATGGGGCCATCTTTGCAAGCAGGGATCCCGTGGCACTGGATGCCACGCTGGTGGAAATGATTGATGAGGTGCGCAAAGCCAGCAAGCTCCCGCCGGTGAGGCCCATGTCCGCTTACATCGAAAGCGCCACCCAACTCGGACTTGGTCAATCCATGCCGTCCCGCATCCGCACTGTGAGAGTCGGCGTGCGGGGATTGCAATAACGCCCTTATGGAATCCCTGCCAATCCCATGGGATCTGCTCGGGCGGGTCGCCCGCTCGTTTATTTTAACCCTGCGGTTTCTGCCAGGCCAGGTGAGGGAACCCATCGCTCTTGCTTATCTGCTTGCGAGATTGTCTGACACCGAAGCTGATGGAGCCGCAAATGACGCCGAACGGGAATTGCTGAACAGGAAAGCCGAGTGCGTGGCCCTGCTGTCCCAATCCCCGGATCGCACCGCGATTGAGCGGGTTTGGGAAACCATCAAAGAGGGGCAGGACTTTGACAAAACCCGCTTCGCAGGGGCTAACCCTGCCCCGCTGAGCCCATCAGAACGAGACCATTACACTTACCTTGTGGCCGGTTGTGTCGGCGAATTCTGGACAAAATTATGTGAAGAAAAAATTCCCGGCTTTGCGTCCCGTCCCCGTGAAGAGATGTTGGCATTGGGCATCAATTACGGGAAAGGCCTTCAGTTGGTGAACATCCTCCGCGACCGGCATAAAGATTCACAAATGGGACGTGTCTATGTGGAAGACTCCGAGGTCCCTGCGGTGCTTGCCGGAGCGCGTCGGAACCTCCTTTCCGCCAAGACCTATATCCAATCCATTCGCCCGTGGCGCCTGCGCTCGGCAACCGCGCTGCCCTACCACCTCGCCATTGACACCCTGGCCCTTATTGAGGCCTGCCCCGGCGCGGAATCGGTGAAGATTCCAAGAAGGAAAATGTGGCGATATGTTGCGGCCGCCGCCCTGACTTCTCACCGGGCGATCTGAGGAACTGATGGCAGCGCAGATAATTTAAGCAGTCGGCTGACAAGGGACTGGCCTCCCTTCCGTGAGGAATAACAATCCACCTCCTGCCCCTTCGCAATCAGCGTATAACAAAACAGGCGGAGGGTTGCCCCTCCGCCTGTTTGTTTTGAAGTTAATTGCTTAGCTGAGTGTTTCCCGACGGCGGCGCGAATTTAAGAGCAGGAACGACGAACCAAGGCCGATGAGAACAAACGTGGTTGGTTCTGGAATGGAATAAATAGCCCATGTGTTTGAGATTTCAGACCCTACGAGGAAGTAGGGAACTCCACTCGGGCTGTTGCCACCAGAAACAAAATCGATTGTCTCCGGCCCGAACTCACCAGCCCAACGAATTGCATCAACAAATTCAACGCCCGAAGCCGAGAATCCGGTGGCAGTATCCACATCCGTAACAAGACGGAAAAGGAACAGGTGATTGGTTCTCTCCATGCCGACAAGGGCATATAGGTCGCCGTCGTATTCTCCAACAGCCAAAGCTTCTGGTTCAGGACCTTTGTCGCGGGAACGGTTGTCGATAGTGGTGCCTGCCTGGTCAATGTTGAATCCGAGCGCATCATTTGCTGCAATCCAAGCCTCGAACCCACCGAAACCTGCAATGTTGTCATTGGTATCAAATAGGCGTACGCCCGTGGCAGCATCAAAGATCGACATGCTGCGTCCCCCGGCGATGGTGAGTTGGTCGATGTCTCCATCTCCATCGAGGTCGCCCACGTTGTTGAGGAAGCGGGTACCACCCAGTGCCGTGCTGGCTTGCCAGTTGTTGTTGTATTGGGCGTCGAGAGCAGCATCCAGTGCCGGATCGATTGCACCAACAACTCCATTAGCAACAGTAAAAGCGCTGCCCTCGCGACGGTCGACGTTGTTGTCGCGATAATCCCCTTCATTCGCAGTGGCGTAGTAGGTGTTCGTATCCACCACAAATGTGGCAATCGCATCGGGAGTGGCCAATGTGGCGACGGTGTCTGTGACGGAGATCACGCCCGGGTTGGTCCTTCTGATCGCATCTATGGTTTGAACATTCACGCCAAGGGTCTGGAAATCCGTCCATGTGTTTGTCGGGATATCAAACACACCCACCGCATTCGCCTCTTGAAGGGTGACGTAGGCTTTGTCGCCGGCAATGGAGATATATTCCGGTTCGATGTTGTTCACATTTGGCGTGGTGTCAGATGGCAAGCCATTGTTCCTGTTCATCGAGGCGCCATGATCACGAAGGCCAACCAAATCCCCGTTGGCCAGAGGTGCTGAAAAGCCCGTTGTTGTTGTTGTCACACCGACAAAATCCAAGGCCCCGTTCCCTGTTACTGAAGAGACATTGATGTTTGAAATCGAACCTGTAAAAGCGCCGGCTGTGTCAAAGGTGTTGTCGCTTTCATTAGCAACCAAAATGTTTGTGCCTGTCGCATTGAATGTGACCATGTCCGGATGGAATCCGACAAGTTGGTGGCCGATAACTGTTTTTGTGATGGTGTTAAAGAAGACTGCCGCACCTTGGAAACCAGCGCCTGAACCATTGATAACAGCAGCGACTCCAAACCCGCGACTACCGGGATCCGTATCCACACTGCTCACACCACCAAACGCAAAACCGCTGATGTTAGTCGTGACATAGGTGCTGATATCGATGGCACCGAGGATGCCAAACTCCAAACTCGAGTTGATGGTGGCGTATTCCACACCATTTGCTGCATTTCCAAAAGCGGTGCCGGTGAAAGGATCGAAGACCACGCTCTCGCCAAGGGTGTTGGTGATGCTGTCCCTGAAAGTCAATTCCACCGGTTGGGCCAAAGCCGAAAGTGCCAAGCCTAAGGATGCCGCCACCACCAAAATGTGTTTTTGTTTTTTCATGCAATCGGTTGGTATCATTCGGGCCTTTGCCACCAAGTCCAGTTTTGTGACAATTCTGTAACATCCCCAATCAGCAGCTTCTGCAGCACATTTTAGAGGCATGATTTTGGGAGTTGGGCATGAGTGACGCGATAGCGAGGTGGATCGTGCACTCCGCTGCACGATGGGTGGAGATGGCGGCGGAGGCGCTTGGCTGTTTGAAGAAGAACTGAACGGCTTCGCCGTGTCGGATTGGCATCGCGCTCGGAGATCGCGATCCACCAAAAAAAACAGGCGGAGGATTGCCCCTCCGCCTGTTGTACTAAACATTGAGAAGATCTCTTAGCCCAAGGAGTCCCGACGGCGGCGGGAATTCAAGAGAAGAAACGACGAGCCAAGGCCGATGAGCAGGAAGGTTGTGGGTTCAGGGATTGCGGTCACTGTGACCATATCGAAGCGCCATGTCCCTCCGGCGTAAGCGCTATTTGTGCCAGTGGCTGGGTTGCGTGCCACTTCGTAGGCCGTGTTCGCGCCATAGCTGACATTGCCGTTCACTTGGGTGAAAGCCACCGGGCTGAACACAGAAACAATTCGGAATCCAAAGTCCGCATTATCCAGCACAGCCACGTTGTTGATAAACACGGTGCTTTCGTTGTGCCATGTGTCTCCTGCACTCGGGGCGGATCCCAAACGAGTCGGTGTTCCCAATGTCCAGCTGGTGCCTCCGTTTGTCGTATAATCGAGCTGATACCAACGGCTTGAGGTGTTGCTTGTGCGAAGATCAAAACTGATATTCAAACCAGTCAGGGATGGAGCATTGAATCCGATCGTGGAGGCATTGAACCTTACGCCTCTTTGGCCACTTTGAACAGATTGCGCAGCATAAGTTTCAGTTTGGTACCCGGTATTATCCAAAGCAGCCGGGTCTGATGATCCAACACCGCTATTGAAGCCGGGGTTGGTGACGCCTCCCAGCAGTAAAGGTGTTCCCGTGCCAATCGAGGCAGTTGCATTGCCGGTGCTGTTTGATGCATCGGGAGGCAAAGAATTGAAATTCCACTGAGCAACGGTCTGAGCATTAACTGCGGTGAGTGAAGTGATGGCGGCGAGGCCGAGGATTGTGCAGAGCTTTTTCATTTTGTTATTTAATGATCGGTTTTGGTTAAGGTTGTGCGTCATGACACACAGACAGGAGTTTTTGAATCCCCTCCTGCAGCGATTTGTCCCGCAGGTGACCCTTGAACCGCAAAAACAACAGCGGCTAACCAGTGTGAACTGATTAATTGACTACGCGTATTTATCGGCGTTCAAAACTCGCCGCAACTGGTGGATTGTGACAATTTTGTCACAAGTGAGCTCACTTGCCTTTAAGATAAACAGTCCCCTCGCCAGGCGGAAACAGCAGAGCAATTTCCCGTTTTTTGGTTTTCAGTTTGGCGAGGTCGATGGTGTAGGTTTTCCATGAGCCGAGGGGACTGAGTGAAAACGGCCGATAGTGCCAGGAACCGTCCTCCACGCGGATGAGGAAATCGCTGGCCGGAAACACAAGAGCCGACCACACCCAGGACCCGCCCTCACCAAAATCCACATCAGAATAATCACGGGACTCGACAAGGCGTTTGAAGCCCGGAGCCGCCATGGCCTGGATTGAAAATGAGAGTGTCGACTCATCGGACTTCGCTCTCAGGGTTTGCTTAACCTCCCGCCAGGAATTTTTGGTCAGCTCAAATTTCAGACCACGCACGGATCCGGGAGTTTCCGTTTCAGAGATTCCCCCCGCCGTATCAAAATAGACCACGGTGCCATCACCGAGCCAACCGGATTTGCCATCCGAAAAATCCGCATTTTTTATTTCCTGGGCGAATAAAGCTGTACAGAAACTTATGACAACGGCTCCGACTATCAGCTTCCGGATCTTCATGAGATCACTTTACTCACCGGTTTCCTGAGCTCGCAAGAAATTTGAGGCTCGGGATTTCGCTCCTCACCGACCTCTCATCAGCGGGGCTGAAGCGAGGGACGTGTTTGCCCTTTTACTTTTTGATCTCCACAAATTTTCCAGGATTCATGATGCCCCGGGGGTCCATGGCGGATTTCAGGGTAGAGTGGAGATCGCGGGTGGGTTGGCTGAGAGCGGCATTCCACCATGGTTTTTTTGCAAGGCCGACGCCGTGTTCGCCGGTGATGGCACCACCCCAAGCGAGGACCTGGGCGAAGAGTTTGTCAAGGGCGGCTAGAGCGCGTTTGCGGATTTCGGGTTGGTCGTAGTCGCCGACCATGATGTTCACATGAATATTCCCATCGCCGGCATGGCCGAAGCAGGCAATGGGAAACCCGCTTTCTTTTTGAAGGCGCGCCGCAAAGCGCACGAGATCCACGAGGCGGCCGCGGGGAACAACAATATCCTCGTTCAACTTTTTGAGACCGGTGGCTTTGAGGGATTGCGAGTACACCCTGCGTAAATTCCAGAGGGCTTCGCACGCGGATTCCGTGGTGGCTTTTTGGACCCCGGTGGCCCCGGCGGCTTGGAGGAGGCCTGCCAGAGTTTTGGCTTCTGCTTTGACGCTGCCCGGTTGGCCATCCACTTCGAGAATGAGCTGCGCTGAACCCGGAGGAAAGGCTGCTCCGGGTCGATAGGCGCGGGCGGCATCCAAGGTGAACCGGTCAGCAACCTCCAGGGCGGCCGGCAGAAAGCCATGACGGAACACCTCGCCAATCGCACGGGCGGCAGCTGCCATATTCACAAACCCGGCGGAGAGCACAGCGCGCGAAGGAGGGAAGGGCAGCAACCGGACAGTCGCCTCGGTCACAAATCCAAGCAAGCCTTCCGACCCCACAAAAAGGCCCACCAGGTCGAAACCGGTTTTGTTTTTGTGGGTTCTGCCTCCACAGCGGACCACGGAGCCGTCAGCAAGGACCACTTCCAATCCAAGGATATAATTCCGGGTGACCCCATATTTCAGGCACTTGGGGCCACCAGCGTTCGTGGCAATATTTCCGCCAATGCTGCAATCGTTGAGGCTGGCGGGATCCGGCGGGTAGTAGTGGCCTTTTTTTCTGACGGCCCGTTGCAGATCGCCAGTGATGACTCCGGGTTGGACGACGGCCACAAAATCCGGAGTCGAGATTTCAAAAATCCGGTTCATGCGCTCCGACGAAATCACAATCCCTCCTTGAGATGGCACGCAGCCTCCCACATACCCGTAGCCTGCTCCCCGGGGTGTTACGGGAACCTCGAACTTCTGAGCGATCTGGAAAACCGAGGAGACGTCTTCCGTGGTCAACGGGCGAACGGCTGCGAGTGGTGCTCCGGTTGCAAACCATTTATCCCCTGCGTAAGGCTTGAGCGCCAGCTCTTCAGAAATCACATTCTCCGCGCCCAACTTTCGCCGCAGAGTTCGAACGAGCTCGCGGGTGCTGGATTCTGAAAGCATGGGATCTGCCTTTCGGCTCAGGCCGCCGAGGAAGCCGCAATTTTTGCCACAGGCTGTAAAACCTGGCGGATTTTGGCAACGGCGGCGGCGGCTGTGATGCCATGCTTCAGGCGCAGCTTTGGCACACTGCCATGTTCAATAAACTGATCCGGCCATCCGACACGGACAACCGGCGTGGGAATCTGGGCATCCGAGAGGTGTTCGATGACGGCGCAGCCAAAACCATTATGAAGGACATGATCTTCCATCGTACAAATGACCTCACACCCCTGCGCAAAAAATTCCAGCGTGGCTGTATCAAGTGGTTTGATCCACCGTGCGTTGATGACGGCCGTCGAGATCCCCAGAGATTCCAGTTCTGTCGCAGCCTCTTCCGCAAGTTCGACCATGTTGCCCAATGCAAAGATAGCGGCCCGTTTGCCATGGCGTAACACCTCGGCCTTGCCAATCTCCAGCAATTTGGGTTGGGCTTTGGGCTTGACTCCTGTTCCCGCTCCGCGCGGATAACGAATGGCCGTCGGGCCCCCGCGGTGATTCGCCATCGTCCACAGCATGTCCACAAATTCATCCTCATCTTTCGGCTGCATGTGGATGATCCCGGGAACACCGCGCAAATACGCGATGTCAAAAAGGCCATGATGGGTCGGGCCGTCATCACCGGAAAGACCGGCGCGGTCCATGCAGAGCGCAACCTCCAGATTTTGCAGGGCGATGTCATGAATAATCATGTCATACGCCCGCTGCATGAATGTGGAGTAAATTGCCAGAAAGGGCTTCATCTTTTGCACGGCCAATCCGCAGGCAAAAAGTGCGGCATGCTCTTCGGCAATGCCCACATCAAAAAACCGGTCAGGATGACGCACGGCGAATTGAATCAGCCCCGTGCCGGTGGGCATTGCCGCCGTGATGGCCGTGATGCGGTTGTTGTTATCTGCAAAATCCGCCAGCGTTTTTCCCAGAAGTTCCGAGTAAGTCGGGGTGGGGGACGCCACGGTTTCTCCCGTGTCCAGATGGAATTTTCCGAGCCCGTGGAACTTGTCGGGTTTGGCAAGCGCCGGAGCATATCCTTTTCCTTTCTGCGTGAGAATATGAAGGATGACCGGCTCGTTCTGGGTTTTTAAAAACTCAAATGTGTTGATCAGGGTGGGAATGTCATGCCCATCAATCGGTCCATAATACCGCAGCCCCAGATCTTCGAAAATCACACTCGGGGCGATCAGGTTTTTCATGCCGGCCTCGACCTTGTGAGCAAGGTGTCTGGCCTGCTTGCCGGCAATCCACTCAATAAAATTGGCCGCCTTTTCATGAAGCTGGGCAAACGAGGGGTTTGCGACCAGACGGTTCAGATACTCGGCAATCGCCCCCACGTTTTTGGCAATCGACCATTCGTTGTCATTAAGCACCACAATCAACTTTTTGGTCGTCGCGGAGGCATTGTTGAGGGCTTCAAAGCTGACCCCACAGGTGAAGGCGGCATCCCCTGCCACACACACCACATGCTCATCCCCGCCAAGCATGTCTCTCGCAGCTGCCATGCCAAGGGCCGCTGACAGGGCCGTGCCGGCGTGGCCCGCTCCATAACAATCATGTTCGCTCTCGGTGCGCAGAAGAAACCCATTCAAACCATCATGCTGACGGATGGTTTCAAATTTGTCCTGCCGTCCTGTCAGGAGTTTGTGGACGTATCCCTGATGGCTCACATCAAAAACAAACTTGTCTTTGGGGGTGCTAAACACGCGATGCATGGCAATCGAGAGCTCCACGACGCCAAGGTTCGGGCCAAGGTGGCCGCCTGTTTGAGAAAGTACCCGAATCAATTCTCTGCGGATTTCTTCAGCCAGGACGGGTAGTTCTGCCTCCGGCAGGGCTTTAACGTCTGCCGGGGATTTGATGTGTGACAAGATGGGACTCATTCGCGGGATTCTTCGAACTCTGCCAAACCGGTGGGTCCCGAAGAGTTACGTAGAATGATCTTGATCCGCTCTTCCGCAAGTTCCAGTTTTTTTTGACAGGCCTTGACCAATTCGGAGCCTTCCTCAAACCGGGAGATAATGTCCTCGAGAGGGAGCTTTCCATCCTCCATCTCACGCACAAGGATCTCGATTCGCTCGAGAGATTGTTCGATGGATGGCTCCGGCTTTTTCTCCGCCATTATTCCGTTTTGCGCGGTTGGTTCCAACGCTCGCGATCTGAGAAAATGATGGCCTCTCCGTCAATAGGCAGCGCTGTGTAGAACGCGAGCGGGAATCCCTGAACCTGTGGCGGTCGGGTGATCAACTGCGCCCAATCCCGGTATTTGCCTTTGTAGATTTGACTGAAGAGCGGCTGATTTCCTGAGATGGGAGTCAAATAGAGGCCACGGATTTGCTGTTTGAGCTCATTGTAATCATGGAGCCGTGTGAACTCGCGCACAGATTCCGGAATGAGCAGGGACGTGCGGCCGGCGTACCAGGTAACTGCCCATGGCATGTCCGAGCAAATCACTTCATCCTCATCAAACCACTCACCGAGAATTCCAATAAAGGGCGGAACGTAAGGTGGCCATTGCACCCTGCCGGACGGCCCGGCGAGCAGGTTCATAATAAGCGGCACGGCTGCGAGAAAAATCACGAAGCAGATAAAGATAATGCGGATGAGCCCCTGCCCGAATTCCCAGCGTCCCCAGAGGACCAGCAGGAATGCGAAGCCATAACACACGAAGATCGGCAGAAAGACCACATGGAGTTGGTTGGCCGAGACATCTCCCTCAGGGCGGTAGAAACACATGCCGAGGAGTGCCATCACCCACATGAGGGCCAACCCCCAACGGAAATTGCTTGTGGTGGCGTTACGGAAGGGGTGAAGGATGGCGACAAAAAAGGCGAGGGCCGCAACGTTCAGACCAAAATAGGCAGGCAGAGAGTCCAATTGGGCGGTGATGCCCCGCCGGAAGATCCCTTTGAGATCGAGCCCGCCTCCGGGCACGGCAGCGCGCAGATAGTCATTGCCGGAGTGAAGAGCTCCTTGAAAGGCCAGTCCCAGCGGATTGCCGCTGACCTGGTAATTCCTCATCAGCCAGGGGGCCACCACCAGCACCACCGCAGCGAGAGCCGCAAGGCAGATCAAACCCCGAGGACGAAACACAAAGCCGGCATACACCAGCCATCCGAGAAAGATCCACGCCGCAAGTCCATGTGCCAGAACCATCAGGCCGAAGGTGAAACCCGCCGCAGCAACGAGGACAATGCATGGAATCAGGGATCCGCGCTCCTGCGCCTCTTCGGCAAGCAGGGTCAGCAAACTGGCCACCCCGAACAAAAACAAAAGAACCATCTGGGGCAGAGCCGACAACGAGAATTGCCAAAGCAGTTCCGTGAGCAAAACCGCAGCCATGGAAAACAGCGCGAGCTTCCAATCGAAAAGTTTGGCAAAGACGTAGGTCCACACCGCGATTCCCATCAACATAAAGAGCATGGCCGTGAAGGCCACCATCCGGTCACCCGCATAAACAATGTCAGCCGGGGTCATCTTCCATTTGTCCTTGATCAATCTCAGCGCAAAGGAATTGATCCATGGCACAAGGGGGGATTGGTAAATGTCAGGGAAATTTGAAACGTCGATCCTCTCCCCGTTCATGCCAACTTTTTCAGCCGACTTCAGCGTGGCCAGGGCCAGCGGGGAAATGTTGCCTGTGGAGAAACCTTTTCCTGACGCAATGTTGCGGGCGATCTGCGCCTGGTCCATCGCGGAGGGATCCTTGAGTCCTTTGAAATGAACAAAAAGATAAAGCAGGATCAGCGCGATGAGGACCGCCACGCACATCCCGGCTTTGATAAAGGTTGCGACCCGTCCCTGCTCCAAAGAGTGGACGGCGCTTTGAACTTGTACGTCACCTGTTGCCATGATATTATGCTGGTTTTCTTTTGGAGATGTTTAATTCCTTGAGGCGGCGGTGAAGGGTCCTGCGACTGATGCCAAGTTGTTCAGCGGCATTGACGCGGTTTCCTCCCGTTTGTTCAAGAGCGCGCAGAATAAGGGCTCTTTCGGTCTCCTGTAAATTCAAATCCTTCCCTGTTTCTCCATACGTAGGAATGATCGTGGGCGATTCCCTCAGGGCCGGTGGCAAGTCCCGCGGCCCGATCATAGGGCCTGCGCACATCACCACGGCATGTTCAACGGCCGTCCGGAGTTCCCGCACGTTCCCTGGCCAATCGTAGTCAAGGATTCGCGCCATCGCCTCCGTCGAGATCTCCATATTGCCTTTGCTGTTTTCCTCGCAGGCTTCCTGAAGGAAGGCTGTGACCAGCAGGGGAATGTCTTCCTTGCGAGTTCTTAGGGGCGGCATGGTGATCTGAACCACATTGATGCGGAAAAAGAGGTCATCCCGGAACTTCCCCTCAGCAACCAGCTGCGCCAGATCTTTGTTGGTTGCGGCGAGCAGTCGCACATCGGATTGGAGGGTTTGGCTGCCTCCCACGCGCTCGAACGTGCGCTCGCCGAGGACGCGCAGGATTTTGACTTGGGTATTTTCGTCAATTTCTCCGATTTCATCCAGGAAGAGGGTTCCGCCGGCTGCCTGTTCAAAGCGACCGATCCGTCGTTCAAACGCCCCGGTGAACGCGCCCCGCTCGTGGCCAAAAAGCTCGCTTTCGAGGAGCTGGGACGAGAACGCCTTGCAATGCACAGCCACAAATTTTTTGGAGGCCCGTTGGCTGAGGCTGTGAATGGCTTTTGCAGCCAATTCCTTGCCGGTTCCGGTTTCTCCCTGCACGAGGACGGTAGCGCGGGAGGGGGCGACCTGACGGATCACCTCAAACACCTGCTCCATCGCGGAAGACCTTCCCAGCATTTTTTCCAAACCATGGGAGCGTGTGACCTTTTCACGCAGCTCGACATTTTCTTTTTGCGTGGCCCGCTCCCGGAGGGACCGGCGGATGAGCATCTCCAGCCGGTCAATATTCACCGGTTTGGTCACAAAATCATAGGCTCCCCGCCGCATGGCCTCCACGGCAGTGTCCACCGAACCATAGGCGGTCATCATGATGCAAACCGGCGGCTTCGGAATCTTGGTCATCTGGTCCACCAGCTCCATGCCGCTTTCACCGCCCAGCCGCAGATCGGTCACCACCACATCCACGGAACCTGTCTCCATCACCGCCAAGGCCCCTTGAATGTCCCCGGCAACAAAAACCTCAAAGTGATCCTCCAAAGCATTCCTCAGCCCATCGCGGGTGTTTTTTTCATCATCAACGATGAGAATCGTGGGTGGATGCGCCATTTTGGCGCAATTTTTAAACAAGAAAAGCGATGCAAGGCAATGGTATTCGATCTCTGACGCGTCAGCGAGGTGGATCGGGCACTCCGTGCACGATGGGTGGGAATTGCTGCGGAGCCGCGTGGCAAATCGAGCAGTGACGGCTTCGCCGGGGGGGGATAGTCATAGCGCTCGGAGATCGCGATCCACCTGTTTGCTAGCGAATGCGATGACGTCCATCGCCCACGCTGATCAACTCCACACGAACGGGAGCCAACCCGGCGCCATGGAACCCCAGTTCTTTTGCCACAGGCGGGGTCACATCAATCACACGACCTGCAATAAACGGCCCCCGATCATTAACCCGCACCGTGGCTGTTCGGCCGTTGCGGAGGTTGGTGATTTTGACCCGGCAGGGGATCGGCAAGGTTTTGTGCGCGGCGGAGCGTGACCAGGACCACTGATTTTCTCCCAACGCGGATTTGCCAGGAAAAAACAACCAGCTTTCATCAAAGTGGGACGCCACACCCTCCTCCACAAATCCGGCTGCAGCTTGCGGATGGATCGGTTCATATCGAATGCCCCGCACGGTGTACGGTTTGTATTTATACCCTTCAAACGAACCGCCGGAACAGCCTGCGAGAAGGGCGGCAATGAGAAGAAGGCTGGAGCAGCCAAAGCAAAGCCATCCCTTCTTCAACTTGAAGGAAACCTGATGTGTCATCGCATCCAATTTGCCAGCGGCAGATCCATCACCCGCCTGAATTCTCCGATGTTGCCCGTGACTAATGTGACATTGAGGGCGAGGGCCTGACCGGCGATCTGCAGGTCATAGGGTCCGATTGGGCAACCGGATTTTTCCAACTGCCATCGTATCCTTGCAGCTTGCTCGGCCGCGAGATGGTCGAACGGGAGAAGATGCAATGGGGCCAAAAATGTTAGCACTTTTTTGTTCTCTTCCTCAGGGTTCCTACATCGCTCAACACCGGACATCAATTCGAAAACAGTGACAGTTGAGACGCCGCAATCGTCAGGGCTGACCTCGTTCAGCCGCCTGCACGTCATGCTGCGCCCTCTCAGGACTGAAATGCAGGTGTCTGTATCCAGTAAAAATTTCATGGGGTTGGAATGTTTAGCAAATACCACACCTCTTTCATTGCGACTTCACGAAATCAGCCAGCTAGAGACGGGGAGGGAGGAAGAGCCCCCTGATCGGGTCGCTTGAAAGCGCTGTCAGAGATAAGAATCCTCTCAAAATAGCCGTCCGGCCACGCGGTTTCTTTGACAGGTTCCAGCAAAACACCGTCGCCCAGGCGTCTCACCGAGACCCGGTCACCTGGCAGTCGAAAACCTTTTGGCAGGCGGACCGCTTGGGATCTCCCGTTCATAAAAAGCGTGGTTGTCATATATGATATATATCATTAGAACAGGTTACATGTCCACCACGATTCCAGACCCTCAACCCTTTTGAACCACCGAGGTGGCTTTTCCATCATGGAAGCGGGTGAGGAGCGTCATGCCATCCGCGATCTGCGTCGATGAGCGGATCGGGATTCCGTTTTCGTCACATGTGATGGTGAACCCGCGTTCCAAGGTGGCTTGTGGATTGAGGGATGAGAGTTTGGCTGAGAGGGCTCCCCATTGGGAGGAAGCGGTGGCGAGGGATTTTGTTGCCGGCTGCGAAAGGCGAAGCAGGGCTTGGGAGGCTTGCAGTTTCAGATTTTCCACGCGGCCGAGCAGGTGGGCGGGGTTAAAAACTGTGGCCCTGTGGGCGAGCTCAGCCTTCCGGTGGGAGAGATCCGTGGTAACAATCCGCACGAGGTCGGCGCTCGATCGGTCCAACCTCTGGGCGCATTCATCCAATCGGCGGAGGGGTTCCCGGAAGAGCTGGGATTTTTTCAGGGTGTTCAACTGAAGGGAAGAAGCCTCCCACGCGCCAAGGCAGACACGGGTCATGCGGGTGGACTCTCGTGATAACCGCAAAAGAATTTCGGCCGCATCGGCTGAGAGGATTTCTGCTGCTGCGCTGGGGGTCGGAGCCCGGAAATCGGCGACAAAATCGCAGATGGTGAAATCAATTTCATGACCGACCGCACTGACAACCGGGATCGCACAAGCGGCAATCGCGCGGGCCAGGACTTCCTCATTAAATTCCCAAAGATCTTCGAGGCTTCCACCACCGCGTGTGACAACAATCACATCCACACCCGGCAGGTCCCACTTGGCCGGCTCTGCAAATTCCTGAACCGCACGCGCAATTTCTGCGGCCGCACCCCGGCCCTGAACACGCACGGGGTTTATCACAACTTCAATGCCGGGATGACGCCGATGAAGCACATTCAAAAAATCACGAATGGCAGCCCCCGTGGGTGAGGTCACCAAACCGAGCCGGGTGGGGAACTTGGGGAGCGGCTTTTTGCGGGCCGTGTCAAACAGGCCCTCGGCTTCCAGCTTTTGCTTGAGGGCTTCAAATTTGGCATGAAGGGCTCCCGCCCCCCGATTGCGGGCGCTGCGGACAATGAGTTGGTATTGCCCGCGGGGTTCATAAACGCCGAGGCCGCCCTGCACTTCAATCTGTTGGCCATCCTCGAAGTTGACCTCACGAAGCGAGGAGGCGGTCCGTGCAAACATCACGCACGAGAGCTGGGCGGAGCTGTCTTTGAGGGTGAAGTACACATGACCCGAGGACTGACGCCGCAGATTCGAAATTTCTCCCTCAACCCAGATCTCACCGAACGAATCCTCCAGAAGTCCGCGGATCTTTCGGGTCACAGCGCTGACGCTAAAGATTTGCGGCTCCTCCGGCGAAGGGGCTGCTTTTTTTTCTATCGGGCGGGGCTTTCCCGTGAGATCAAAATCGAGTTGCATCAGTTGAGCAGGTTATTCAAAACGAACGGCCGCTGCGGGGGGTGTGTTGGCTGCTTTCCATGCAGGATAAAGCGCGGCAAGAACCGCCACAGCAATGATCCAAAGCGGAGTGGGAAGCAAGGCCAACACGGGATACGAGAGGGCAATGCTCCAACCAAAAAACGCCTTGTTCACCACCCATGTGAGCACCATGGCCAAAACGACTCCACTTGCCAGTCCGCATAACGCGGACGCTACGCCAATTAAGGCGGACTCCCCAAGAAAAAATCCAAGGATCTGAAAACGTGATGCGCCAATGGAGCGGAGGACCCCGATTTCCCGGGCCCGCTCGGTGGCAAGGATGGTGAGAGAAAACACAATGCCCACAATGGCCACAAGGATCGCAATCACGCGCAGAGCGGACGTCACCGCAAAGGTCTGCTCAAAAATCTCGAAAACCCGCGCCCGCAACGCCTGATTGTCATAGATCGCAAACTGACCCTCCGCCCCGAATTTTTCCCGAAAGGCCGCAGTCAGGCTTTCCACCGACTGGGATGGCTCCATCTGGATCGCAAGGGAGTGAAGACGGGTATCCTTCCATGCGGATTCATAAAGTTTCCTTGGCATAAGAATCGTCCCGCCCTCCCGCGTGAAATCACGATAGACACCCACTACCCGGAACTCGCGAGGCCCGGAAGGTGTGGTCAGGGAAATCACGGCAGACTGTTCACCGAACCGGCTGACAAAACTTTCGCTCACCGCGACAGCCTCCCCCGCATCAAAAGCCTGCTGCGCATTGGCCGCCGATCCCTCCAAAAACTCAAGGTCCCCCCTGGCGCGGCCTTCCACCACCGCAAGGCTGACAGTCTCGTCTTGGTAAGTGACCGACAGCTCCCGGAAGGTCGCAACCGATTTGACGCCCTCATGCGCATGGGCCCATTTGGCGGCATCCTCCGGAAGAAACGCATGAAGCCCGCCGATCTCGTTCGCTGCCGGAGCAATATAAACATCGGCGGTCAGAGTTCTTTCAATCCACCGTTCCACGCTGGAGCGGAAGCTGTGGATCATGACTGTGACCGCAACCGCCATGGCAACCGCTGCCGCCAAGGCCGCGATGGTAAGCGCGTTCCGGTGAAGCGAACGTTCCAGTTGATCAGCCGCCATCCGGCCCCCAAGGCCCAGAGGACGCGCCATCCCTGCCACCAACCCGGCAAACCAGGGGGTCAGCAAGGAAAACCCGGCCATCACGCAGCCTGCAGAAACAAAACCAAGCAACTTGTGGCCGCCGTGAAGCGCAAAAAATCCCGACAAGGCGGCCAAAGAAAGACAAGCAGCGGCCGACACGGATCGAAGCAGGCGGCGGGGTGCAAAGCGCTTGGCGGAGGCCCCGGCCCGTAA
>JBGSPC010000194.1:0-3128 GCA_041738805.1 Terrimicrobiaceae bacterium
GGAGCCATTGCGCGGGCGTATCAACTCCAGCAAGAGACCCCGGACTCATGGATCCCACAGCAATTCGAAAACCCTGCGAATCCTGAAATCCATCGCCGGACGACAGCCGAGGAAATCTGGGCCGATACGGATGGAAAGGTCGACATTCTGGTTTCTGCCGTTGGAACCGGAGGAACGATCACCGGCGTGAGCGAGGTGATCAAATCCCGGAATCCTGACTTCCGCGCCGTAGCCGTGGAACCCGCAGACTCCCCGGTCATCACCCAAACCCGCAACGGCCTGCCCATTAAGCCCGGCCCCCACAAAATCCAGGGAACCGGAGCGGGCTTCGTGCCCAAAAATTTGAATTTGGCTATTGTGGATGATGTGGTGACCGTTACCAACGATGATGCTATCGCAACCGCCCGCCGTCTGGCAAAGGAGGAGGGGCTCTTGGTTGGCATTTCCACGGGAGCCAATGTCTGGGCGGCTCTGCAGGTTGCGGGCCGTCCTGAAAACAAAGGCAAACTCATCGTGACGATCGGTTGCTCCACAGGCGAACGGTATTTGAGTACCGCGCTTGCCGATGAAGCCAGAAAGCAGGTTGGAGGATGAAATCTGAGGTTTCCGTGTTGAGTCCGCGTCCCGGCCAGAAATTGCGTGAACGCAGGACCATGGAGGATTTGCTGGCCCGGTTGCCCAAACCGTTTCTTAGCAATGGCAACCTGTTCTATTCACCTCTGGCAGGGTTCGAGCGGTGCGGGCGGGATTATCGAATACCAAAGTATGTCTTCATCGGTCCGCCGGGCGGGGAGGTCTATGTGCGGCTTGGTATTTTTGGTGCGATTCATGGAGATGAGGCGGCAGGTGCTGAAGCGCTCATTGAACTTTTGGTGCAACTCGCGGAAAATCCGCAGCCTGCGCGCGGATTTGAACTTTTTGTTTACCCTGTTTGCAATCCCACCGGATACGAAGACGACACCCGCTGGCCCCGTGGCGGAAGCGACATGAACCGGGAGTTCTGGCTGGGATCCTCACAACCCGAAGTTCGTTTCTTGGAAGAGCAATTGTCGACACTCACGTTTGATGGACTGATTTCTCTCCATGCAGATGATACCAGTGACGGGGTCTATGGTTATGTTGGTGGAGCGGTGCTGACCAAACACTTGCTCGAACCCGCACTGGTAGCGGCCGAGGCATTTCTTCCCCGCAACCGGACCAGAGAAATTGATGGGTGGCCCGCTCGTGATGGCATCATCGAAGATGCTTATGAAGGATCTCTTTCCGCCCCGGCGGATCAATCGCCCCGCCCCTTTGAAATTGTTTTTGAGACACCGCAACTCGCCGACCATCAGGCCCAGGTCCAAGCGAATCTGGCGGCCCTTCTAGCCATCTTCAAAGCCCATCGCGGCCTTCAAGCACATGCGGCTAATATTTGATAAATCATGAGCCGTCGCAAACATGTGCTGCCTGGGTTTGGACTGACCATGGGATACACATGGATTTATCTCGGGGTTCTTGTGTTGCTCCCATTTGCCGGACTGATTCTAAAGACCGGAACGATGGGGTGGGATGACTTTTGGAGGACGGTCACGGCACCGCAAGTTGTGGCTTCTTACAAAGTGAGTTTCGGGATCTCGTTTTTGGCGGCTCTGACCAATGGGTTTTTCGGGTTTTTGGCAGCGTGGGTTCTCGTCCGCTATGATTTTCCAGGGCGCAGGATTCTGGATGCCATCACCGATCTGCCCTTTGCTTTGCCAACGGCGGTTGCGGGCATTGCCCTCACGTCCCTGTATTCTCCCAACGAATGGATCGGACAATATTTCACGCCCTTTGGAATCAAAATATCGTTCACCCTGATTGGGGTTTATATCGCGCTGACCTTCATTGGCCTTCCCTTTGTGGTGCGGACCTTGCAGCCGGTGTTGGTGGATTTGTCGGCGGAGGTCGAGGAGGCTGCAGCCACGCTGGGAGCCGGGCGCTGGCATACCTTCTGGCGTGTGATTTTTCCGGCTCTTTTGCCCTCGTTGCTGACGGGGGTGACGCTGGCTTACGGGCGGGCTGTGGGAGAATTCGGGAGTGTTGTTTTTATTTCCGGCAATCTTCCTTTCAAGACGGAAATCACGCCTCTGCTGATCATCTCCAAATTGGAGGCCTACGATTACCAAGGTGCGGCGGCTCTGGGCTTCGTGATGCTGGCGGCATCGTTTGCGATTGTGTTGGTGAGCAATGGACTTCAAAGCTGGGAGGCAAAGCGCCACGGGCGCTGAGAAATCATGGCTGGTGTAATATCCATGACAACCCGTCATCATGCGGGACGCCGGGCCACCGCAGAATCTCTGCCGGTCAAGGTGCTCCTCATTTCCGTGGTGGTATTATTTTTTGGCTTGTTCCTCATGATGCCGCTGGTGGTTGTCTTTTTCGAGGCTTTCAAACAGGGAGCCAACGTGTTTTTCCATGCCTTCTCTGACCGATACACCCGGGACGCCATCCGGCTGACTCTTCTGGTGGCGGTCATCGCGGTGCCATTAAACACAATTTTTGGGCTGGCCGCCGCCTGGGCGATCACCCGTTTCCAGTTTCGTGGCAAGGCGCTGCTGACCTCCCTGATTGATTTGCCCTTGTGGGTTTCTCCTGTCATTGGGGGATTGATTTATGTCCTGCTCTTTGGAAGGCAGGGATGGTTGGGGCCATGGCTTCAGGCAAATGATGTCCGAATCATTTTTGCAGTGCCGGGCATTGTTCTCGCGACCGTGTTTGTGACGTTTCCTTTTGTGGCTCGCGGATTGATTCCGCTGATGCAGGCGCAGGGCAGTGCCGAGGAGGAAGCGGCGGCAACCCTCGGCGCCAGCGGATGGCAAATTTTCCTGCGGGTCACTCTGCCAAAAATCAAATGGGGGCTGCTGTATGGGGTGATTCTCTGCAACGCAAGGGCCATGGGAGAGTTCGGCGCGGTGAGCGTGGTGTCCGGCCACATCCGGGGCAAAACCAACACGATGCCGCTCCATATTGAAATTCTCTACAACGAGTATCAGTTCTCAGCCGCGTTTGCCGTCTCCTCACTTCTCGCGGTTTTGGCCCTTGTCACACTTCTTCTTAAATCCCTTGCCGAGTGGCATGCCGCACGCCAATTGGCCGCCGGGGCAGCC
>JBGSPC010000224.1:0-22918 GCA_041738805.1 Terrimicrobiaceae bacterium
GTCATCATCGAACCTTTGGACCTTCGGCCACCTGTGCGTGTTGCAAGCACTCACGGGTTCCACCAAGGACATTGGACCAATCATTTCAGCTTGCCCAGCGCTGGTTGCTGCATGACTTCATGCCATCACGGATAAAACACCTGACACCAATATTTAATGCAAACAAGCATCCACCTGTTGGGTGAAGCACTCCGTTTTTATAAGGCATTGGTAATCCGTGTTTATCCGTGAAATCCGTGGTTCCAACTCGGTTTTTAGGATTAAAACCGGGTGTGGTCAAGGAGCCGGCCCTCATTTTCTGGAGTCCTCCGTCCGTCTTGAAATTCGCAAGAGACAAGTGGGCGGGCAAGGCTTGTCCCGCCGAAGCCTTGGCGAAGGAGGAGACGGCCCAGCCCTACCATCATGGGGCGCTTGCGTCAGCCCGTTTCTATATGGGTAGGGCGCGTCAGTCCCTTGACCGCCCACTTTTTGGCTCCCCAATGGATCCCTGGCTCCAGGTTTTGATCACAACCCGGCGGTTCATCCCGGTTGACATAGCCATATATTATGTCAACAATAGCCATATGCACAGGACGACCATTTTGCTTCCCCGCGATCTCCATCGTGCGGCAGAGATTGAGGCAAGATCCATGGGAGTATCGCTCAGTGAGCTCATTCGCAGGAAACTTGGGTCATCCTCAACGAACAATCCGGAACACATTCCGGCGTTCTACAGTCGGGAACCATGGGTGGGCTCCGGCCCTTCTGATCTGTCCATAAATCATGACCGTTATCTTTACGACGAATGAGAAAGTTGTTTGTCGACACCGGGGCATTTATCGCAAAGGAGATCGCCTCGGATCAGCATCATGGGCGCGCCAAGCAGCTTTGGGCGGAAGCCAAGGAGGGCCTTTTGTTCTCCTCGGAACACGTTCTTGACGAGTGCGCAACTCTCCTGGCCCGTAGGACCAATTACGCCAATGCCTCCAGTTGGGGAAAGGATGCTCTGGAATCCGGGATCGAATGGTTGCAGAATCAGCCCTCCGATTGGAACGATGCCTTCCGTCTTATGCGAAAATATGCCGACCAGGGGGTTTCTTTTACCGACTGTTTGTCATTCACCATGATGAAACGTGCCGGGCTCAAAGATGTCTTTGGGTTCGATCGCCATTTTGAAAGCGCAGGATTCCGGTTGTGGTCCGGACTCTGACCCGTTTTTTGAGGAAAAATTGATTTTTATTTGACAACATCCTCAATCAATCATTTGATTGATGGGATGAAAACCTCCTCCCTCCGGTTCACCGGCACGGCCCCGTCCCCTTTAAGAGTCATTGCGATGAGCGGGGCGGCCTGCTTTTTATTGATGGCCGGCGGGCTTGATGCGGCGGACACGACGGCGACCATTGCTGAAGTTTCAGAATCCACGCCGAAAGCCACGCCCTTTGATCAGTCGGTTGCCCCGGCGATCAAAAGCCTGAAGGAGGGGGGCTTCCAGGAAACCCCGGGGTTTGAAGACGATTTTGCGCCGGGTTGGGAAGAAAGTCAGACCAGTTGGCGGGTGGCGACCTGGAAACAGAATGGCACGTTGATGTCCAAGGAGAGAAGCCGCACGGATGGCAACGGCCATCTGGTGCAAACCGTTCTTGCGGGGGAGCCCTTCCAAGGCGGGTCCGTGCAAACCACGCGGGAGTTTGGCTACGGGCGCTGGCTTGCACGGGTGAAACCCTCTGCGGTTCCCGGCGTGCTGAACAGCATTTTCACCAAGGATTGGGATGATTTAAAAACGCCGGAGGATCAACATGACGGCAAAAAGGCGGAAGTGGATTTTGAGTTTGTGACGCACACGTTCGGCGGGGGAAAAGGCGAGGCTCACTTGGCGATTCATCTTAAGGATAAGACGCCGCTCTGGCATTTGGACATTCCGCTCGATTTTGATCCTTCGCAGGATTTTCACGAGTGGGGATTCGACATTCTGCCGGATCGCGTCGTTTGGCATGTGGACGGAAAAGTTGTCCACACCTGGCTCTACACCAAAGAACATAAAGTGGATCCTGATTACGAATTCTTTTTCAACTCCTGGACGAGAGCCAAATGGCTGAAAGGCCCTCCCACTGAGAATGCCGACTATCTCATCGACTGGGTCAAATTTTATCCCTACCAAGGGAAATAGGCATCGCGGCCTCGCTCATGGAATGACAGATCAATTGCCCATCGTCATCACAGGGGCCGGAGGTTTTCTCGGCCGGAGCCTGGTGGAGGTGATGTCTGGTGCCCGCCCCGTGCGGGCAACGGACCGGTGCCCTCTGCCTGGTGATGGTGAGGTTGGCGATGTCGCCGAACCGGAATTTGCCAACCAGCTCCTGGCAGGAGCCGGGGGGATCGTCATCAGCCACATGCTTTCGCGGGCACCGGGGGTCTACGACCATCCCAAGGCCCCGCTTGAGGTCAACAGCATTGCCACGGCCACGCTCCTTGAAGCAGCAGTGCGCGCAGGCTGTCGAAAAGCGGTTTTGATTTCCAGCACCTCCGTGGTGGATGTTCATGTCCGAAAGGGCACCTACCTGGAAGCGTCCCTGCCGTTTGCTCCGACCGACATCTATGGTCTGAGCAAAACGCTTCAGGAACAAATTGGCTCCTATTATCATCACCGGCATGGCATCGCAGTGGCCATTCTCCGCCCGGCGTATGTCACCGATGAGGACTCGATGACCGATAAATACGGGCGTCACAAGCAAACCGTGAACTGGCAGTTCATTGACCGCAGGGACATTGCCACCGCAGCGATGGCGGCCCTGGACCTCCCCGACCTTGGACTTGAGACATTTTTTATTTCCGGTCACCCGGACAGCGCGACCCACATGGACATCGCCACCGCGAAGGCCCGCCTGAAGTGGGAGCCGCGCCACGCGTTCACGTCATTTCCGACAGATTCTTAAAAAATCCTCCATCGCGAAAAGAAGGCCAGGCCAATGATGACAAGGATTGGCAGCAGGATGGGAATCGCAAACCTGAAGATATAACCAAAGAAGCTCGGGGTCTTCACTTTGGCATGTTCGGCGATGGATTTGACCATCAGGTTGGGACCATTTCCAATGTAGGACATGGCCCCGAAAAAGACGGCTCCCGCGGAGATGGCGACCAGTTCCAGCCGGTGATCGACAGAGTTACGGAGAACGTCCCCGGACAAATCAATATTCATGTGGTGAAGTCCCATTTCCGCAGAAAGAAACGTCAGGTAGGTGGGAGCATTGTCCAGAAACGCGGAAAGCGATCCGGTGGCCCAATAAAACTGGTGGGCGGTTTGGATTCCCAAATCGGCGGCATGGGATCCCAGATAGTCGAGTGCAGGGATCATGGTTGCGAAGATTCCTGCAAATAACCATGCCACTTCTTTGATGGGCTCGAAATCAAAGCTGTTGGCCGCATGGATCTGCGGGGACGTGGTGCGGTAGGAGCCAATCGCAGCCATCAGCATCACCAACTCGGGGACAAGCGGGGGCAGGAGTTTGTTGTAGAGCACAGCCGCCAGAATCACGGCAATAAAAAGCAGATTGTGCAGGCCTTGGAAGGTCCATGAATTGGCTGCAGTGGCTGCTTCGGTGACTTCGTGGGGAGGACGGCGGAAGTTCAGGGAGTCAAACACGAAAAAGACCGCCAAAAGCAGGGCCACCCCCACAATCCACAACAGCCAGAGATTTTGCAGCACCCACCAGAAGGGAACACCCCGCAGATAGCCGAGAAACAGCGGAGGATCACCAATCGGCGTCAGGGCTCCCCCCACATTGCTGATGATAAAAATAAAAAAGACAATATGGAATGAGGTGATCCGGTACTTGTTCATCCGGATCCATGGCCGGATGAGCAGCATGGACGCTCCGGTGGTGCCGATGATGTTGGAAAGCACGGCCCCGATGAAAAGAAACAGCACATTGGTGACGGGGCGGGATTCCCCTTTGATCACAATGTGAATCCCTCCTGCTGCCACGAAGAGGGAACCGATGAGAGCCACAAAACTCAGGTATTCATGACCCACATGCACAAGCCGCTCTCCGGCGTGGAGCACAAAAAAATAATAAGCCGCCGTGAAAAGGCCGAGACCCATGGCCACTTTGGGGTAGTGATGATGCCATAACTTCGGAGCAAGCAGTGGCCCCAGAGCAATGGAGAGAAGGAGCCCGGCAAACGGCAGAATCATCCAAAGACTGACTGTGGACGGATGCGCGGATGCCAAGATGACCATGAAGTGACTTTTTCATGGACATCTGAGCTCCCACCTTCAAGAACATTCGTTGCCAACCCATGATTTTCTTTATCTCACGCATCTCAACCTGCCTCCTTTTGCTCGCGGTTTTTGCCTCCTGCTCATCGGTGAGCGTCAGAAGATCCGAAACCGTTTCAAAAGCGCCACCCCGCCTGAAACCGGCAAAAATCTTCGTGAAACCCTTCGCGTTCCATGAACCCGGGCTGCGCGTGGACCGCTCCGGCGAGGCTCTGGAGGGCTTCAAATTTGAGGCGAGGGAAAGGCTGGCCCGTGTTCTGGTTCGCCGCCTGACTCAGCTTGTCGCCCCGGCTGAGGCTGTCTCGGAACATGCGCCTCTCCCCAAAGGCAACTATTGGTTGATCACCGGCCGCATCGATCGCGTCTATCAGGGCAGCCGCCTCCTGCGGTCCGTGGTCGGCCTGGGATTGGGTGCCACGAAGTTTGAATCCACATCCATCATCTATGACCTCTCGGTCCGCCCCCCGAAACCGTTCCTTGTCATCGAAACGACCGGCGGCTCAAATGTTTCCCCGGGAGCCCTCGGGACCGCCGGGTTTTTTGTCAGCGGCGTCACCGCCCTCACCTCGCTCGGAAACATGCTGGAAGGCACCCGCACCGGGGTCACCTTTGACACCATCCGCACCAGCAAGGAAATCTCGGCCACCCTCTCCGAGTATCTCTACCTGAAAAAGGCCATTGCCTACGAAGAAGCGCTTTCCCCCAAACGCCCGGGCAAATGGCAGCCTGACTTCTGGCCCTTCCGGAACAAACCGGAACGCCTGCCCGAAGGCAGTTTGACGGTTGTGCCTGCGGAGTAAGAGTTGGAATTTGAATGACGAGTGATGATTGATGATTTTTGATTTCCGAGGGATTCAGAGTGTCCATAGAACTGCGCCTTTTGACCTGCGCCTCGGCAATCGGCAATCGGCAATCGGCAATCGGCAATCGGCAATCGGCAATGAAGTTGCAATTGATTGACGAGTGTCGATTGATGATTTCTGATTTCTGAGGGATTAAGAGCGTCCATATAGGGACTGCGCCTTTCGCCCTGCGCCTCGGCAATCAGCAATCAGCATTCGGCAATCGGCAATCACAATTCATAAATTCGGTTTCTGTGAGTTCGATTCCGCGGTCTTGGTGCTGCTTACGAAGATCGCGATAAGTTCGCTGCACTCGGCGATCGCTGTTTTTGTCTCGTTGCCTGGAATCATAGCCTTGCGTGCAATGATCTGAAGCCAGACCATGGTTTCTCTCAGCTCTTTGAGGGCGATCTTCATTTTATGGATGAAGTCTTTTCGGGACTCAGCGCTTTGCGCTTCACCATAATTGGGAGCAGGAGAGGTGCCGGAACGAATCAATTGTCCGCCAATATGATTACCAGCCTTCGAGTTTGGCAGCGCTTCAACAACACCCACAATAATCACAGCAAAATCAATCAGCCGTCCCTCCAGTTTTAGAGCGCGCACACGCATGCGTTAATCGAAATTTAAAACTCAGCAATCAGCAACCTTAATAAGAAGATTGAAGACACATTTGAATGATGAGTGACGATTGGTGATTTTTAAGGGTTTAAGAGTCTCCATGTAAGAACTGCGCCTTTTTGCCTTACCCTCGGCAATCGGCAATGAGGTTGCAAATTGATTGACGAGTGTCGATTGACGATTTTTGATTTCTGAGGTCCTAAGAGTCTCCATGTGAGGACTCGCCTTTCGCCCTGCGCCTCGGCATTCAACATTCAACATTCAGCATTCAGCATTCAACATTCAGCAATCAGCAATCAGCAATCAGCAATCAGCAATCAGCATTCGGCAATCGGCATTCGGCATTCGGCAATGAGGTTGCAAATTGATTGACGAGTGTCGATTGATGATTTTTGATTTCTGAGGGTTTAAGAGCATCCATGTAGGACTGCGCCTCGGCATTCAGCATCTAAAACCCTCGCCGCATATTGCTTGGCAAAATCCCGAGCTGCTCGCGGTATTTGGCAATCGTCCGCCGCGCAATGGGAATCCCCTGCCCTGCCAGCGCCTCAGCCAATCCCTGATCACTAAGCGGTTTTTTCGGATTTTCCCCTTTCACAAGATCCAGGATTGCCTGACGCACACTCTCATTGCTCATCGACTCCCCGCCCTCGGTGACATAGCCCGATGTGAAAAAGTATTTGAGCTCAAACACTCCTTGCGGGGTCGCCATAAATTTTCCGGACACCGCGCGGCTGACGGTTGTTTCATGGACGCCCACCGCCTCCGCGACCTGGCTCATTGTCATTGGCCGCAAATGGGCCGCCCCGCTCTCAAAAAAGCTTCTCTGACGCACCAGAATTTCGCGCGAGATGGCAAGGATTGTTTGCTGACGCTGCTGCAGACACTTGATAAAAAACCGGCCGCCCCGGATTTTTTCGCGCAGGAATTCCCGCACATTGCGCCCTTCACTGCCCAGGCCCACCATGTCTTTGTAATCATCCGCCACCCGGAGTTTGGGCAGGTCTTCGTCATTCAAGACCACATGAAAATCCCCGCCTTCCTCAAAAACCACCACGTCGGGATTGATCACCTGGTTCTCATCGGCGGCAAAGGCGCTTCCGGGGCGGGGATCCAGCTTCTTGATGTTTTCCGCAGCGCGCTGGACATCAGCCGGGGAAACTTTCAGCGCTCTCGCAATTTCTGGAATCTTCCGCCGGGCAAGTTCCTCAATGTGTTTCTGAACGATCCGGATTTCCAGCGAATTGGGCTGTTCCTGCCGTTTGAGCTGGATCAGGAGGCACTCAGCCAGATTTCTTGCCGCCACTCCCGGAGGGTCAAATTGCTGCACCCGTTCCAGCACCTCCTCGGCCTCCAACACCGTGCAGCCCACCGGATAAGCCGCTTCTTCGATTTTTCCGCGAAAGTAGCCCGCATCATCCAGATTCCCGATGATCACACGGGCCGCAGCCTTCCGTCGCTCATCAAAGCGTTCAAACTCGAGCTGCTCGCTCATGAACTCATGCAGGGTCGGCCCCCGCGTCTGGGAATCCAGGAAATGCTGGCGCCGCTCCAGGGCCTCCGCTGTCCAGGGTTCCGCTGTGGATCGTTGGGCGTAATATTCCCGCCACTCATCACCCAACGTGTCTTCCCTCGTGCTGGCCCGCTCCGGGGCCTCCTCGGGCCGCTCCTCGGGCCGCTCCTCGCGCGGCACCTCTTCCAGCACCGGGTTTTCCGCAAGCTCCGCGCTCACCAGCTGACGCAGCTCGGTCACCGGCGCCTGCAGGATGTGCAGACTCTGCTGCATCTGCGGCGAAAGCGTCTGCTGCTGCGAGAGCCCCTGATATTGTTCCAAACCGGCCATGACGTCTCCTAACATCAGGCACTGAAAATGCTTACGCAAGCAGGAATCACGCCAAAAAGTATTATTTCACGCTTGCGCTGGCCCATTCTTTCCTGAGGTAGGGGACGGCAGTCTCGTGCCCGCCGACTTTTCCCTTCACGCAACGAACGTCGAGGGACCGACGTCCCTACCCATCAAAGGGGCGCTTCGCGCTTGCGCCAGCCTGTTCTTCCATTGGTAGGGCGCGGCAGTCCCTTGCCCGCCGACTTTTCTCTCCTTCATGTTACGGACGTCGAGGGACCGACGTCCCTACCCATCAAAGGGGCGCTTCGCGCTTGCGCCAGCCTGTTCTTCCATTGGTAGGGCGCGGCAGTCTCCACCTTCGCAAGGCCTACGGCGAGACGAGCCTTGCCCGCCGACTTTTCTCTCCCTTCACGCAACGGTCCCCCTACGCTAAAGCTTCGGAGGAGAACACGTCGAGCGACCGGTGTCTCCTCCCCCGAGAGAACGCTTCTGATTTCGCGAGGCGAGCAGGAACCCCACGCCCATGATGACGAGAAAGATCGAGAGAAACTGGCCCCGCGTCAGGATCCCTGTGAGGGCGGCGTCCGGCTCACGGAACATTTCACAAAAACTCCGGGTGATGGCATATCCGATAAAAAACACCCCGGTCAAAACGCCATTCCGCAGCCGGAAGCGGGTCCTGAGAAACCACAACAACGCAAAAAGCAGCGCCCCTTCCAGGGTCGCCTCATAGATCTGGGAGGGATGACGGGGTGAGAGGGTGACCGCCAGCTGCTCCGTCAGGGCCTGGGAGTTGCCCACGTTGGCGATGATGGTGTCCACGGTGTTCCATGACGGATTTATTGTTGTGGCTTCGGCAATGGCAAGCCGGGCCATCTCCGGGGAACCATCATAGAGCTCTTTTGGAAACTGCACGGCCCAGGGCACCGTGGCCACGCGGCCATAGAGTTCCCCATTGATAAAATTGGCGATGCGTCCGAAGAGCAGGCCGAGGGGTGTCACCACCACGATATTATCTCCGAGATTCAACCATGAGACCTTGTGCCGCCTTGCGAACCACAAGGAATAAAGGGCAACCCCGAAAATTCCGCCATGTGCCGACATCCCGCCCTCATTGAGTCGGAAAAACACCAACGGATCCGCAAGCAGGCTCGGCAGATTGTAGAAAAGCATGTAGCCAATCCGCCCGCCAAGGATCACCCCGAAAAATGCAGTCCCGAAAATAAAATCCCCGACCTGATCCGGTCGCAAGTCACTGAGCCCCTGCACGGCCAGCCGCCGGTAAAGCAGAAACCCGAGGAGAAAGGCCGCCAGATACGCCATGCCATACCAGCGGATCCCCCATGTCTCCGTGAACTGAACCACAAAGGGATTCAGGTCATGAACATAATAAGCGAGCATGCGGGGGCTTTTTTGCAATCAACCCAGACTCGGGATCGGCCGGATCGGGTCGGTTTCGGCGTCATAATCAACCCCCTCCAATCCGAACCCGAAGAGCCGGTAAAATTCTTTCTGATACCCCGCAAAATCGGTGTCCTGATCAATCGATTCTGTGGTGACCGTGTTCCATGCCTTGGCAACCTCGGCCTGCACCTCCGGGCGCATTTCCCAGTCATCGATGCGGATACGTCCTTTGTCATCGAAGAGCTCCGCATGACCCAACCGTTCCGAGAACAGCCGGTAGATCTGCTCGATGCAGCCCTCGTGGAGGCCTTTGGCTTTCATGACCTTGTAGAGGATCGAAATATAAAGAGGCACGACCGGGATGGCCGAGCTTGCCTGGGTCACCAAGGCTTTGTTCACCGAAACAACGGCCGTGCCGCTGCCGAAGCGGCCATTCAGCGCCTTTGCTGTTTCTTCCAGATGCACCTTGGCACGGCCAATGGTTCCATCCGTATAAATCGCCCATGTGATTTCGGGCCCGATATACGAATACGCCACGGTTTGAAATCCTTCTGCCAGGACCCCCGCCTCGGACATCGCATCAATCCAGAGCTTCCAGTCCTCGCCGCCCATCACTTTCACCGTATGAAAAACCTCTTCCTCCGTGGCCGGCTCAATCGTGACGGTTTCCACTTCCTTCTTGTCGGTGTTCAGATTTTTGTTTGTGAACGTTGACGCCGTGGGCTTAAGCACGGACTTATAAATTTCGCCCGTCTCCGGGTCCACCCGCCGGGGCGAGGCCAGGCTGTAAACCACGGCATCTACCTGCCCGAGGTCTGCTTTGATGGTTTCAATGACCTGCTGCTTCATCTCCTTGGAAAACGCATCGCCATTAAAACTCTTCGCGTAAAGCCCCTCCGCCTGCGCTGCCTGTTCAAACGCCACGGAATTATACCAACCCGCCGAAGCCGTCTTTCTTTCAACCCCTTCCTTCTCAAAAAAGACCCCGATCGTTGAGGCTCCGGCTCCGAACGCCGGAACAATCCGTGAGGCCAACCCGTATCCTGTCGACGCCCCAACCACCAGAACCCGCTTCGGCGCACTCTCCAAACGCGGCTGCGCCTTCACATAATCAATCTGCTGCTGGACATGCGCCGCACATCCCTCCGGATGAGATGTCGTACAAATAAAACCACGGATTTTTGGGGCGATAATCATGACCAAAATCTTTGACGCCTTTTCCCTCCCGACGCAAGACTTCCTCGCACCGATTGGGATTTGAGTGGCGGGTGGCGGGTTATGATTTTTGGTTTCCAAGGGGTTGAGCGTGCCCTCGCGTTCACTGCGCCGACTCCCTGCGCCTCGGCAATCTGCAAAGCGATTCATCCGTGACATTTCCAATAAACATCCGCGGACTTTGGCATGAAGAAATAAATGGGCGGGCAAGGGACTGCCAGCCATACCCAAGCAATAGACGTGCTGGCGCAAGCGCGAAGCGCCCCCTTTGATGGTAGGGCTGGCAGTCCCTGCCCGCCCACTTGTTCCTTGAGAATTCCAATGCGGAGTGATGGTCATATTCCTCGACTCAGATGATTGCACAACGCGTGCACAGCATTGCGAGAAGCATTCAGCGATTTTGGAATGCACCTGATGGGCGTCAAACAGGCTCATTTTTGCCACTCCTCGGTCCAGGCATCGAATCTGAAGATTTTTGTTGGATTGAACCTGTCAGATCATCCTCACGGTCATAATTCCTGCTTCATTCAAAATTCAGAATCTAAAATTCAAAATTTCCTTACGCCATCATCCTACCCCTAAATGAAAAAGGGACGCCGATTGCTCGGCGTCCTCTTTTTCTTGGGGGGAAAGGGATGTTATGAGTTCCGACGGCGGCGGAGGGCCATGACGGCTGTCAGGCTTCCTGCAAGAAGAACCATTGTTGTGGGTTCCGGCACAGCGGCTACTGCTGAAGCCAATGTCACGTTTATAGAACTTCCACTGCCTCCTCCAAGTAGATTCCACTCTTGGGTAACTTGTGCAAAATTGAAGCCTGGGTCAACAGAAGCAAAAGTTGAATAGACGGTCGCTCCACCAATGAAAGCACTCCAATCAAATAATGCTGAAGCTGAACGGCCTAGATTATCTTGAATAATAAAAGAGAATCCAAAGGCCGGCGGAGTGATTGTATTATATGTTGCTGTCAGGGAGATTCCTTGGGCACCTGTTAAATTGGTATTCGTGCTCAAGCCAAACAGCAAATCGCCTCCACCTTCAGTTCCTGTGATTGTGCTCGTGCCTGAGTTATACGTCCAGCTGCCACCGTTATCAGCAGAAGTGCCAAAATTAGTGATAATTTGAGAGTGTCCGATTGTTGCAAAGGCTGCAAAAGCGAGAAGGAATGGTATGTTTATTTTCATTGGAAGTGTGAGTGAAGTGAAAGGTGAAATTTAGTTGAGCGTGTATGGAATAGCAAAGTTCCACGTATCTGTTTGACCAGCGGCACCCGCTCGCAAAACTCTTACAGAACTTCCTGCAGTAATTACAATAGGACCTTGATTGTTTGAGCTTCCAGCCCTTCTCCATTGAGATAAATTAAAATCGAAGTAATATGAGAAAGTATTGACTCCTACTTTTACTAATACTCTGTCACAATTGGTAAGAGTGATTCCAGAGGCACCATTTTTTCTCCATGTCGGTGAGTTCTCCAAACCTAGCTGAGCTAGTGTTACATCGACTGGAAAGTAAGTTGAGAGTATTGTGGTTCCTAAAGTTGGAACTTGATGGGTAGAGTCTGTGGCAGGGACGGCGCCCGTAAACGTCAGTTCCAACGGGGAGGTAGAAATCCTGGAGAACACCAAGCCACTTTTTGGAGAAATTACGAGATTGCCCTGATTGTTTGAGTTTCCTAATCGTCTCCATTGTCCAAAATCAGTATTGAAATAGTAAGTAAAGGCTCCATTGTTTGAAGGGTCATTGACTAATACTCGATCTGTTTGGTTTGCTGAAAATTGCGTTTGAGTTCCTCCAATAATTCCGTCGTTAGTGGGGTTCCCCAAAATTCCCAGAAGCGTGTCTCCGGCAACGATCTCAAAAGTATCACCTTGCGCTCCAACAACAAAATTGAGTTGACCTAGGTCTAGGCCTTGAGAATTTACGGTTAGTTGATCAGCAGTATTGGCGGTAATTTGGAACGTTCTACCCTCATTGACCCCGCCTGTGATGTTGACAAAGAATGGCGCTCCAAGCTGCGCCAGAGCAGAAGGTGTCCAACTGGCATTGGTTATTGAGATTGTGTTCGAGCCCACTGCTGCAATTTTGCCTGCAACGGAACCACTAATGGCGACAGGCTCACGAAGGGGAATTGCGATGGGAGTCTGGGAGTAAGAGGTTCCGTTAGGACTGCCAGCAATGGTCACTGTCATCACCCCCACCGGCACCGTCTTTGCTTCAACAGGCTGGGCGTTGGCGGCCTGAGAAAATATCAATGCTGAGATTGCGAGCAGGAGTGGGGTGAGCCTTTTCATGGTGATGGTGAGTTGTCGGGATTAATTTGGAAACTTTATAGAAGTGATCCGATATAGAGAAGTAACGGGGGTTTGGCCTTTTCCGCAACACTTTTCTTTGTTTGGGGCTGACTTTTTTCAGGGGGCGGGGGGAGAAATTTTGAATTTTGAATTTTGAATGAGGAATGTTTGGCGGGAGGACTGATTGGGGCTTGAAAGCGATATTTTCTATTTCACTGGTTATCAGCATTTTATGATCATCTTCCTGCCATTTCTCCTGCCTATTCCGTGTCAGCGGGCTGCGGGGTGGGGTCAGGCTGGAGGCTGAGGACGGTGGGGGGGTCGAGGGAGAGGTTGAACGGCTGGGAGGCTGGTGCGGGGTCGCTTGGCAAATCCGTGAGGGTGCTGGCACCCGGGGAGGTTGCGGGGGGTTGGGGTTCGAGGAGATTGAGGACTTGGGCGTTCTGAGAGGGTTCGGAATCCCGGGGCTCGGCGGCCGGGGTGGGGTTGAGAGAATCGGTGATGGGAGGTTGGGCTGGTGGTTTCAGCGGGAGTTGCGTTTTGATGGGCGGGGCGGGCTGAAGCCCGGTGCCGGCCTCCAGGGAATAACGTTCGCTGACATCAAACCCCGGGGAGAAGGGTTGGGCGCGGGGTTCCTCGCCGAGGGACATCGGGGGTGGGCTGGCGGGGGTCGCGGTGTTTTCAACGGTGGCGGTGTTGGCAAGCGAGATTCCCGAAGGCGAGGTGCCGAGTTGAAGAGGGGCACCTGTCATATCATCCGGCTCCGTGGTTTGCATGATGATTTGCGCGGCGGCAACCAAAGGAGAGAAGCAGGCGATGGCAAGCATCGCGGGCAGGGAGGGCTTCATAAAAAAACCGTAAGCGTGGGGCCGTGAGGGTGTCAAGGACGAGGCTCAGAATGAGGCGAGGAAGGGCGGGATGAAGCGAGTGGCGATTGCCGATTGCCGATTGCTGATTGCCGATTGCCGATTGCCCATTGCCCATTGCCCATTGCCCATTGCCGATTGCCGATTGCCGATTGCCGATTGCCGATTGCTGATTGCTGATTGCTGATTGCTGATTGCCCATTGCCCATTGCCCATTGCCCATTGCCCATTGCCCATTGCCCATTGCCCATTGCCCATTGCCGTGGCGCAGGGCGAAAGGCGCGTCCTCACATGGAGACTCTTAAACCCTCAGAAATCAAAAATCATCAATCGACACTCGTCAATCAATTGCAACTTCATTGCTGATTGCCGAGGCCCAGGGCAAAAAGCGCAGTCGTTACATGAAGGCTCTTAATCCCTCAGAAATCAAAAATAAAAAATCATCACTCTTAAATCCGGATTCCCGCTCGCTACCCGCTACCCGCTACAACCCTTCACCATCCCCCGCCGCCGCCACCGCCGCCGCTTCCTGAGGACGAGCCCGGAGCTGAGGACGAGGATGCAATGGCGGAGGTGAACGAGTGGCTCATTGAGGAGGTGAAGCCAGCCGCGCCGAGGAGCGCCAGGTTTTTGCCTTGGTACCATGACGGTTCAAACTCCGCGGCCTTCAAAACCTCGGTGAATTGCTCCGACCATTCTTGCTCCACGTTGAGGGCAAGGGCGAAGGGGAGGAATTTTTCAAACAGGGCGGGGGTTCGTTCCGGCGGGTTTTCGAGATTCAGGCGATCGCTTTCCGCCACGCGGAGGTATTGACGGAACCCTTCAATATCATCGAGAGCTTCGCGGCCGGAGTCGGTGGGGCGCTTGAGCAAATGATGAAACAGCAGGGTCATTCCAATGCCGGCCACGTAACAACCGGCGACCCAGGGGGAGGTCAGCATCACAAGCATGACAGCCCCGAAAACCCATCCCGCATAAAAGGGAATGGCAAAAAGCGTGATCGGGATGGCGGCAATTTTTTTCCAGCCCGACTGCCGCCACGTGGACACCACTTGCATCGAAAGGGCCGCCACACCAATCGACCAAAACCCGAGCCACACAAGAAGGAAAAGCGCGCCGAACGGCTCTTTCGAGTCAAAGAGGGAAACCGACAGCGGCACCAGCGTCACAAGCAGTCCGATGACCCAGAGGTTCAAATTCCTGACATAATAAATCGAATCGCACTGCGCCGAGATCTCCTTCGCAATGGCCTGTCGGGCGTTTTTGAGGGACTTGTGGTTTTCCTGCTTGAACACAAACCCCGTGGCATGGCCGAGCAGAGCCTCCATCACGGCGGGACCTGGAGAAGGGAGACTGCCTTTCAGGGGGCTCACCTTCTTGAGTTCGTAAGTGCCCGAGGCCGACTCCTTGATGGTGACAGCCCCATGCACGGCCAGGTCGATGATGGATGCCGAGAGCGAGCGGTCATCGAGCGTTCCCATGCCCCGCAGATAACGAACGGCTGCGGGGCTGAACCCGTTGGGCGGTTCGTAGCGGGGAATGATGACGCCCTTCCGGGGATCCCGGCCATAGGCGTTCCACACCACCAAAAAATAAATCAGCGCCAACAAGAGCCCGCCAAATCCCAGCGCGATGCCGGTGTTGTCACGCAGGAGCTGAATCCACCGATCCTTCTCTGATGGGGCCGTCACAAAGCCCTTCGGCCAGGTGACCACAATCGTGAACCCTTCCTGCGGTGCAAGCGGGGCGGTGGTGACCAGTTCCAGACCCGAGCGGGCAGGAACCTCGCGCCACGCCTGCCCCTTGGCACCTTGCGGACCGGTGTAGGCTTCCACCGACTTGGGGCGGGCTCCCGGCGGAAGTTCCACCCTGGCAGACGCCTGCTCAATCGGAAAGGCCCAGCCATTGCCGGTCACATTCCAATACAACTCATCAAAACCCGCAAAAAATCCCAACTGCCGCCCCGTGCGGTACCGGATCTCATAGATGTGCTCCCCGGGGGACAGAAGAACATCCGGGTTTCCGATATAAAGGCGTACGCCATTGCCTTGATTTTCCAGGCGCCACGTCTCATTTTGGCGGTCCCTCCGGACCTCCAGAACATCAAAGGGCACCGAAGATTTCAGGCCGAACCGGCCGCGATAGAGGGTGGGAAAATCCCGGTAGATTCCCCGCTTGATTTCGTTCCCTTCCGCCACAACCCGCAGGGTTTCCGTGATCTCAAGGTCTCCGTTTTCTTGAACCACAATCCGGCTCTCAAAATCCAGAATCCTCTCCTCAGCCTGAAGCGACCCCGCCAAAAAGAAAAGAAACAGAAACCATTTTTTCATAAACCCACCTGAGGCGCTTGGCGCTCGATCACATTTTCCACTTCAAAAAATTCCCCGGGCGAAAACTTAAAAATGCCCGCGAGAAGATTGGCCGGGAACGACTCTGCAAAATTCCGGTAATCCCGCACGCTGCCATTATAATAGCGGCGGGCGTATTGGAGGTCATCCTCGATCACCACAAGCTGAGCGGTGAGTTGTTGAAAATTCTGAGTGGCCTTGAGTTCGGGATAGGCCTCTGCCAACGCCAGCAGGCCGCGCATGGCGGTCACCACCCCGGATTCCCCCCGCGCCGTGACGACGGCCTGCAATGTCTCGGCCTCATGGGCACTGTAAGCCCGCACGCACTCAACCAGCGGAGGCACAAGGTCATGACGTTTTTTGAGTTGCACATCCACCCCGCTCCATGCCTCCGCCTGTTGATTGCGGTGACGGACCCCGGCATTAAAAACCCAAAGCGCCCAGAGGGCCATGGCCGCCGGAACGATAAGAATCCACAACCCGGCACTCATCACGGCTACGATTTATCCAAACTGAAGCGACCAGCCCCGATAAAAAACAAGGCCAGAAAAACAATGGCCATCTCAGCCGGCCAGGCCCATTCCAAAAACACTCCCCCGCTCACGCGGTATTTTAAAACCGTTGCCACCACCATCGTAAAAAACAGCATCGCGGTGGCTGGACGGAACAAAAACCCGATCACCAACAACGCCCCGCCAACCGTTTCGCTGGCCGCGGCCATAAATCCCCAGAACTGCGGCAGGAAAGAAATACCCAGATGCTGCATCGCGGCCCCCAGCTTGGTCCACGCTGCGACTCCCCCCGCCAGCTTCGGCCACCCGTGCATAATCATCATGAGCCCCAATCCAACCCTCAACAACAAAAGCCCAAAATCGCGATACCGAGTCAACCATGTGAGAACCATCCTTTCGGTGAAACAGAAACCTCCGTCAGTGACCAGCCAGAATCATTCATCGTGGGGAAAAACTTGAGACACGGAAGAAAAAACCGGCGCGGAATCCTCTCCGAAAATTGCATCTGCGGGCCGCCTGGATTCCTTTCCCGGCGGATACTCTTCCCGCGGAGATGCAGAACGGGCCGCAACCAGCGGGGGAGTGGCTATGGCCTTGAGATCTTCAGCCGGGCGAATTTTTTGGTGTCACTGCCTTTCGGGATCGAGGCTTTGATGGTCCGGAGATAGCCGGAGCTGGATTGGATTGATTCGGTCGCCCCGGTCGGGGTCCAGCTCGACAGGTCTGGCGAGGTTTCGATGGTGTAGGTCAGGTCGGTTTTGCTAAGATCTTTTTGGTAAAGCAGGGACAGGCCATCGGCCTCCATGGCAACCTGAGGCAGGCCGGGAGTGGTTCCGTCTGTCGGGGCGAAACAGAATTCCCGGGGATTCAACCCCAGGGCATACTTCGTCAGATTGGTGATTCCGTCACCAGCCAGTGAGGATGTCGCCAGCGCGTCCTGCCCGGTCAGGCTGTTGGAGGACACCCAACCGCTGTAGAGCGGGGGTGCCGTGACCGTGACCCCCACGTTCGCAGTGGTTGCCACCGACGAACCGATCGAATCCTTGACCGCGACCCTCAAGGTGTATGACCCGGCCACCGGAAACGTGGCAGAGATCTCCTTGGAGGCATTGGTGCCATTGGCCGGACTGAAAACCACCGGGCCGGGGCCTGCCGTGGACGACCACGTGTAGGTGAGGAGTTCCTCAATGTTGCCGTCGGGATCATTGGCACGCGCCGAGCAGGCCACGGGCACTCCCGCATAGGTCGGCCCGCTTTGGACGGCGGGACCTGTCTGGATGACTGGTGTCAGGTTGGTGGTCGATGGGTTCACGAGCAGAATGGCCAATTCACTCGTGCTGGTGCCCCCTCCGGTCAATTGCATCTGTCCCCGCACCAAATGGATCCCCCAACTGAGATTGGTCAAGGTCTGGGAGAAAGGGGAAGTGGCCGCGGTGCCGACAACCGTGTCCCCGTCCTTCCATTCCACCGAGGCGACATTGCCGCCGGGAACGGTGAGACCCAAAGCTTGGGAATTTCCCGCCTGAAGATAGGCGAGCTGCTTCGGCCTGGTGGTGGAAAGCAGGGAAACCGGGCTGGTCAAATTCCCCGCTGGCTGGTGGGTGCTGATCGCTCGCCAGGCCTCAGCCAGGGTCTGGTCGGGCAGCCAGGACATGGCCCGCTTGGCCGCCAGTGTGGCCCCGGAGGCCGTGAAGGAAACGATAGAGGATCCGGCGCTCTCCCATGTGCTGTGGTCTCCCAACCATCCGGAATCTTCGGTGAGCGGGCGCAGCACCGGGGCGGTCCCCGGAACCCAATCACGGGGCAGGCGTTTCTCAATGATGCGGTCAAAAAATGCCGCCCCGAAAAACCGTCCGTATCCCTGCGAATCGTGGCCAAGGCCATAATCGGGAATGAGAAACCAAAGCGCCCCTCTGGCACGGTGGTAACTGAAGACGGCTTTGATGGTCTCCACATTGTTTGTGTCATTTTCCCCATACGAAAGCATCACAGGCACTTGTTCCGCCGGCTCCAAACCCACCGGGTCGTAATCCCCGATCGATCCGCCCTTGTTGTGGGCCACGGCGATGCATCGGGTGGGATTGTAGGCGGCGTAATAAAGCGCAAAGCCACTGCCGCCGGAAAACCCATAGGTGGCGATCGGAGCCGTGGCGAGTTCTGGACGGCTGTAGGTCGAGGCAAGCAGATTGATCCCGGCCTCAAGAGCAGCGGCCTGGGCAGGCATCATGCTGACATCGGCGGGATTCGACGCATTGGCCGCATAACCTCCCGGATGCTGGCCGCTGAAATACAAGCCAACCACAGCGAAGTTATGTCGTTTGGCCACCAACTGCATTGCAAGATCCATGCGCCGGGTGGCGTTGTACTCCGTTGTGGTGGTCTCAACCCAGTAAGAGGGCTGGGGATTGCCAGCCAAGGGTCTGTAATCCTGCTGGAATCCCGCACCCTCGGTGCCACTCGGATGCGAAGCGACCAGAATCCCCCGCACCTTGGCACCCGTGGTATTATCCGGGACCCACAATCTCATGGAAAGCGTTCTGCCGGACTCGGTCGGGACCGTCACATCACCCAAACTGGCGGAGGCTGCCCTCATCTCCGCGGGCAGCAAAGCCCCTGTGATGAGGAAGGAAATCACCACCTGCCAAAGTCGTCGCATGGAAGTTTTCATTTTTGTTTTCCAGAGGTTCTTGTGACCGTTCGTTTCCTATCTGCCTGCCATGACGGCCGGGTTGATCTCTTGGTTGATCGCTTTAATAAATTGCACTTCCTCGGGATCAAAAGGGGTTCCATTCACACGGAAGATATCATGAAACCAAAGCTCGGGCTCAGGGATGGGATCTCCGGGTTTTAATACGGCCCCTTGTTTCTTCAGTTCCTCCATCAGCCCCACCGATTTCCAGTTGAAATGGGTCTGGCTCTTTCCCGCCACTAGCCCCCAGTTGTAACACCCGATTCCGTGCTTTTTGAAAATGGGGAGGCTGTGCTGGAAGGTGGTCCCGTACTCCCGGGCCATATATTCCGTGCAAATCACAGGACGTCCGGGTGACATGGCCCGGGTCTCCTCAATGATCTTTTCCAGATCCTTGCAAATGTAGCAATGGAAGGTGAGAACATCCGACCGGGCTGCATTGAGCGAGATATTGTGCTCCCCCACGGAGCCTTCGAGACAGGAGGTCAGGGGTTGGGAAGGCCTCACCTCCTGAGCCCACATCCAAGTCTCAGTCAGGAGTTCGTACGATTGATCGAAATTTTCGCTTCGGCCGGGCTCATTATAAAGATCCCACATCAGGACACGCTCGTCCCCATCAAAGTGCTTCAAGAGGCCTTGGACATACCGCTTGAGCCTGCTTCTCTCAGCATCGGTGACCGTGCCGTCATGAAACGCAAGCGTCAGCTTTTGCCCCGGGCTGTGTTTCCAGCCGGAATTATGAACGCCTGGCACCGGCAGGGGCTGCACCCCCAGTGCGGGATCAGGCCGGTGGCAGTCATCAAACAAGGTGAAAAGCACCCTCATCCCGTGCCGGTCGGCAATACCCAGAAAATCATTCAGCCTTTCGCAAAAACCACCCTCATCCTGAGCCCAGAGGAGATCATGCAAATAAACTCTGATGGTATTAAAACCTAAGTCCTCCGCCCACCACAACTCCCGGCTGATCGTCTCAGGGTCATAGGAGTCCGCTTGAAACATCTCCAGTTGGTTGATTGCGCTGCTGGGAAGGAAATTGCATCCCACAAGCCACGGCTGCATCGCATACCAATTTGCAGCTTGCTCTATCGTCCATCGGCTCATCGTGATCCTTAGTTATCTTTCGTGACGTTTAAACGGAGGAACTTCTTACCATCGACTCCCACCGGGATTGAGGCCTTGATAGTTTGGATATTACCGCTGGTCGACTCCACGCCTTCGCTGACACCCGAGGTAGTCCATGTGACCAGGTTCGATGAAGCCTCCGCCGCATAAGTGAGGTCCGTCTTGGTGGTATCTTTCTGGAAGAGCAACGTCAGATTCGAGCCTTCGGTTCCCACGGCCGGCAAACCGGGATTGGTCCCATCCGTGACTCCTGTGACACTCTCTTTCGGGTGCAGTCCCAAGGCATACTTCATCAAATTCGTAACTCCATCTCCTGCGGGAGAGGCTGTCTCCAGCGCATCCAGGCCCGTCAATTCGTAAAAACCCACCCAGGCGGCAAATCCACCCATATCATCATTGGAAATTGTCAGCACCGCTGTGTTTTGACTCCCCAGCGTTGCCCCGCCGCCGGGACTGTTCAAGCTGAGTGCCACGGCCTCATCCCCTTCCACGACCGTATCCCCGAGCACGGCGACATCAAAAGTTTTTGGCCCCGTCTCCCCGTCCGTCCAATTGAGGGTTCCACTAGCGGCTGTGTAATCCGAACCGGCCGTGGCACTGCCATCAGCGGTCGCGTAGCCCACGCTCACCGCGCCAGCTGAGCCGCCTGCGCGGGTGACGCTAATCGTCCTGGGCGCGCTGCCGCTGTTTCCTTCCGTCTGACTATATCCGGCAGCGCTGAAAACAAACTCTCCGGACGATGGATCCACAGTCACGGTCACCGTCTTGCTGGTCACCGCTGCCCTGTCCATGGCGCTGACTTTGAAGACATAAGTTCCGGCGATGAGATTGCTCACGGCGGTGCTCGAAGCGCCCGGCGTGGCAAAAACCGGCTTTGCTCCGGTGGGGCCGCTCTGCATGTTCCACCAATGCGTCAGGACATCTCCGCCGGGACGCCAGGTGGCAAACGACGCAGCATCCGAATCACTGGTCACAGCCGACAGCTGGGTGCCGGCCGTGGTGGCGCCGGCCGCCAGCTTCATCGTTGCAGGAGACGCGGTCGGCACCGAAACCGTGGGAGCCACATTCGCCGGGAAAACAGGAACGGTGAGTGTTTGCGTGGTGGCGGCATTGATGCCATCGCTGGCAGCGATACGAAAAACATAATTCCCGGCCACTGTCATGCCGCTGGCCGTGCAGGAATCGGTCGTCGCCCCAGTCAGCACCACAGTGGCACCGGAAGGCTGACTGGTTACCGACCACTGATAAGTGATCGTATCCCCGTTCAAATCCATTCCCACACACCTGAGTGTCGCTGAAGTTTTGGTAGGCAGGGTCAGACCCACGGGATCACGATTATGAACATCCGTGAGAGATGGTGGCTGGTTGCCGGAAAATGAGGTGACCTCAACCGTGCGGATCACCGTGTGGGTCGGGTCGCTGATGGCGATTTGAAAAACATATTCACCGGGGGCCGTCATACCGCTGACGGCACATGAGGCGGCATTGGGCGTTGCCAAAACTGCCGAGGCCCCCGGCGGCTGACTCTTGACGGACCACAAGTAACTCACCACATCCAACTCCGGGTCCTTCGCCAGCGCGGTCAGGGTGGCGGTCGAAGCCGGCTGGGTCAGGAAGAACGGACTCGAATTCCAATCGACAACGGTCGGAGGGAGGTTGCCATCGTGAGGATAAATGGTGACGACCGTATCCGTTCCCAGGGCCGGCAAACTCAAATCACCGTTTGCCAGCGTCGTAAAGACGCCGACCTCCTGATAATTGGGGGGAGTTAAGTTATTACTTCCAATGGTCTTGCAAACCCCATAAGAGCCCGGGGCCAGTCCCACCAGGGTCAGCGGCGCATTGACGCCTCCGGAAGCAATCCAGAGAACGAGGATGGATTTACCCGATTTGGTGAATGCGAGAGGCCGGATGCTCGAATGCGTGGAAACGGCATTCACCCGGACCGATCCCGGCGTCACATACTTAGTGACCTGCCGGATCTTCCAAAATGTCTGCGTCCTCGAAAACCATTGCGTGGAAACCGCTGCCGGCGTTTGGGTTCTATAATAAATGCCGTTCCATTTATAAAGATCCCAAACCGAGACCCCTCCCTTGGTCAGATCATTGTAGAGGACTTCCGATGTTTGGGTCGTGTATTCTGTTTGCGCCCGGGGAAGATTGCGGGCGATTCCGAAATCACGGATCGAGTCCCGCGACATGTCCGACACAGAATTTCCACTATAGAGATGGTAGGAGAGCATGCCAATGTGAGGCCAGATGTCCTCATCGGCCTGCAAAACACTGATATAATTATTCCACGCCACATCCGCCCCGTAGCTCTCAGGAAACTGAAGCTTGCTCGTCAGGCCCAGCGATTGAAGGCGGGGCGCAACGGTTTTGATCATAGCCGCCACGATCGCGGCCGTCCACGTGTTGTCAAAACCCGCCTCATTGAGGATCGTGTAATAGTTCGGGGTGATCCCATACACGTCCTTCAGCCTCAGGAGATAAGAGGAAAGGTATTCCGCGTGTTCCCCAGGACTGTTGATCAGCCAGGTTGGCGCGGTCCCCGTGCTCCCGCCATTATAAAATGAGGGACTGAAATAACTGCCGAAAACGCCCCCTTCCGCCTCAACCGCCTGCTTCATGGGAACCACCCACTCGGTCATTTTTCTGTCAAAATTGTTGGTCTCCAAACGCGTCGCATCCAAAACCCCGGAATCAGAATTGTCATTCAGCTCCTCCCAGTGCTTCCAATCGGAGAAATTGCCGTTTTGGGCTTCAATGCGCGTCCGGGTAATCCCCAGGGTCTGGACGGCTTCCTCAATCAGATGCTGGCGCAAGGAACTCTTCTGGAAATCCAGTTTGCCGGTGCCGAAGGTGTTATCTGCCGTTCCCCAGGCCTCGATGGTCTGATAAGTGCTC
>JBGSPC010000257.1:0-1800 GCA_041738805.1 Terrimicrobiaceae bacterium
GCTCGACGAACTGCAGGCCGCCTTCCTCCGGGTGAAACTGCAACGCCTCGACGAATGGAACGCCCGGCGCCAACGCCTCGCCGCCCTCTACTTCGCTCAACTCTCGGCTGTAAGCTCCCAACTAACGATCCCCCACGTCCCCGACTGGGCCGAACCGGTCTGGCATCTCTTCGTCGTGCGCCATCCGCGGCGCGACGCTTTGCAGCGCCATCTCAACGCCGCGGGAATCGGCACGCTCATCCACTACCCGATCCCGCCGCATCGCTCCGGTGCCTACCAGGAGATGGCGCGGCAGACCTTCCCACTCGCCGAAGAATGCGCCGCGACGGTCCTGAGCCTACCCATCGGGCCACACCTCACACAAGAGCAGGTCGAGCACGTGGCAACTTGCCTGAAGCGATCAATGCGGGACGGTTTCATTTCATAGCCCTCTTCCCCGCTCCACTAAGTCGCGGCAAACCGCCCCTCACTCTAACCACGAACACACGCAATCCACCGTGAATTCCCTTTTGAAAGACACTTTGCTTCACATTGTGCGCACCGCGCGCGGGTTTGTTCCTCCACGACTGCGTAAAGTAATTCAATTGGACTCCGAGCATTTCGATATGTTGGAGTCCATCCAAGAGAACGTCCACATTGCCTCCGGCCCACTCCCGACCGAACGGCTGACCGCATCTACTGAATTCACTCCGGACAATGAGACCGAGTTGCTTCTGAAACTGATGGACAGCTTCACTGCAGCAAAGGGGATGGAATTGAAGGTGCCTGGTGCGTACAAGGTCGATCATGAGTGGAAGCGCCTCCTCGAGGCTGAATGGCGTCGCTACAACGACGCGATCGCGCGGCGCGACGTGGCGAGTTTGGCCGGACTGCTCCGCAATTTTTTCCGGAATGAAGGCATCTCAGGATTCTGGGGGGGCACAAATATGTTCGAGGGCTTCTGCAGCCACGGCGCGTGGCATGCAAGGCAAAGAGATGACATGATGTTAAGGCAATTTTTTGTGTGGCGAAACGCGTTCCCAAACACCTCCTTTTCCGAACTGGGTGCGCCTGGAGTCGGGAATCCTTGGGGATACAACCTCGGGGGGAACTTGCTCATCGAACCGGTATTCGAGTACCATTCCCAAGCGGAGCACTTCACACGGTTGCTCTCAGAAATCGAGGTTCCCGTGATTCTCGAGATTGGCGGAGGCTTTGGCGGACTAGCCTATCATTTATTGCGGCGCGGAGGATCCGTGAAGTATATCGGCTTGGACCTTCCAGAGAATCTGCTGATTCAGAGTTACTATCTTGCTTCAGCCTTCCCGAAGGCAAGACTTCTGACCTATCGCGAAGGCATGCCAAAAGTGGACCGCGCTACCCTTAGCGACTACGACATTGTTCTCTTACCGAATTTTTCGATGCCAGCGGTCGATTCGTCGCTTGCAGACCTTGTGGTCAATGTGCGGAGCTTATCGGAAATGTCGTTGGAAACAATCCATGAATATCTGGACCAAATTGATCGAATCGGGCGGTTGTTCTTTTTTCACGAAAACATCTTCGCCGCGCGAAAAGATGGCTTGTGGGGAGTTCCCAGTTCGCAGTTTCCTCCTCTTAAAAACTTTGTATTGATCGCTTCCTCCGAGAGCAGGTGGCCAAAATACCAGAAGCGTTTTGCGTATCCCTGCCAGGAAAACTTGCTGATCCACAAGCACGCGATCGGACGCTCTGCGGGCACTCTCGGGATCTAGCGTTCTGTGAAATCCACTTCGTACGGTCAGATATTCAAGTCCACAGCTTTCACTGGTGGTTCGTCGGTAG
>JBGSPC010000259.1:0-3325 GCA_041738805.1 Terrimicrobiaceae bacterium
TGAGAAAATGAAGACGATGGTATCGGATTTTGAGACGGCCCTTGGGGCGGGAGGGGATGCATCCAAGTGCCTCCGTCTTGCGGTGCATTCGCAATTTGCGTTTCATGATGCAAACCAAACTTTTTTCGAAATTTTTCTGCACCAGCATCAGGTTCAATCTTCGCCTTTGCACAGGAAGCATTGGAGAGAGATGGCGAGGCTGAAAGGCCTGCTCCTCACTGCGATTGAGAAATCGATTGTTCTCGGTCAGAGAGCCGGGGAATTGCGTTCCGGATCCCCGCGGCTTTTTGCCGTGGCATTTCTCGGGGTCACTCTGCAAATGATCCGGCAATGGATTCGGGAAAAAGGTTCCGGGCGACTTTCGGATTCCGCAGATTTTGCTGCGGACTGCTTTCTGTACGGTTCCCTGAATTCCCGCCTATGAAAATCCCCACCTTCCTCCTGCCCGTTATCCTGGCTCTGGCTGCTTGTGGAAAACCCACGCTGCAGACTCCGTCCGCCCCACCGGCAGCGCCTGTGGAAACAGCAACTGCTGAAAAGAGGGTTTTGCCCATCGAGATGAAGGCCATCGGTTCGGTGGAGCCAATCTCAACGGTTCAACTGAAATCCAAGGTTCAGGGGGAAGTTCTGGCTGTGCATTTCGAGGATGGTGCGCAGGTCAAGGCGGGCGACCCGCTCTTCAGCATTGATCCGCGAACATTCGAGGCGGCTCTGAAGCGTGCGGAAGCCAACTTTGCCATTGCGCAGGTCGCAGCCAAAAATGCGGTCGAGCAGGCAGACCGTTACTCGACTCTGATCAAGCGCGGGGTGGCCTCGAAAGAACAGACCGCACAATTCCTCACCACCGCCGAATCCCAAAAGTCCGAGCTCGCCGCCCGCCAGGCCGATCTGGACGAGGCCCGGCTTTCGGTGGAGTGGACGCGGGTTACAGCTCCCGTGTCCGGCCGGGCGGGGGTTGCCCTGCTCAAACCGGGGAACATTGCCCAACCAAACATCGATACCCTCGCCATTATCAACCAAATGCAACCCATTTACGTTGCATTTGCTCTGCCGGAAAACTCGCTGAGCGACGTGCGCCAGTGGATGAAGAACGCGAACCCTTCCGTGAGTGCCTATGATCCGGAATCCGGCAATCTCCTTGGAGTCGGAGAGTTGGACTTCATCGACAACACCGTCGACCGGGCCTCGGGAATGATCGCTTTCAAGGCCTCCTTTCCCAATACCGACGAACAACTCTGGCCCGGCCAGTTTGTGGACGTAACCGTCAAGCTTGCCGAGGAAACCGGCTTGGTCATCCCATCGATTGCCATTACGGAAGGCCAGCAGGGGGCTCAGGTCTTTGTGGTTGAAGGCGACACCGCTCAGTTGAGGATAGTTCATGTCGCACGATCCCTGGAGGGGCTTTCCATGATCAGCGAAGGACTCGAACCCGGTGAGCAAGTCATCACCGCAGGCCAGCTCCGTGTGACCGCGGGCGGCAAAGTAAGGGTCAAACCCGGCCAGGCCTCCGCACCCCCTTCAAACACCCCCGATTCTCCATGAGCCTCACGGAGCCCTTCGTTCGCAGGCCGATCATGACGACACTCGTCATGGTGAGCATTCTTGGCTCGGGACTTCTCGCGTTCATGAGGCTTCCGGTCAGCGATCTGCCCAGCGTGGACTTTCCGACCATCAGCGTCTCCGCCAGCCTGCCCGGGGCCAGTCCCGAGACGATGGCCTCTGCCGTGGCACTGCCGTTGGAAAAAGAATTTTCCACAATTGCGGGGATTGAGTCCATGACGTCGACTAGCACTCTGGGTTCGAGTTCCATAACGATCCAATTCGAGCTCTCTCGGAACATTGATGCCGCTGCACAGGATGTGCAGGCTGCGATTTCCCAGGCTCAGAGAGACCTGCCCACCGACATGCCGGCCCCCCCGTCGTTCCGGAAGGTCAACCCTGCCGAGCAGGCCATTCTTTTGTTGGCGGCTTATTCGGATTCGCTGCCCTACAGCAAAGTGGATGAATATGCCGACACGCTCCTCGCACAGAGGCTTTCCACGATTTCGGGTGTCGCACAGGTTGATCTTTACGGATCCCAAAAGTTTGCCGTTCGCGTCAAAGTCGATCCGCGCGAGTTGGCGGCACGCGGCATTGGTTTTGACGAAGTGGAGGAGGCCATTGCCGAGGCCAATTCGAATGCCGCAACCGGCGAACTCGACAAAGGCGTCAAATCCCGCACGATCAAAGCCACGGGTCAACTCACCACTGCCGAGGATTTCCGGGAGTTGATTGTCTCCTATCGGGAGGGATTTCCTGTGCGCCTCAAACAAATCGCGACGGTCTTGAATGGCGTTGAGGAAGAAAAAAACCTCGGCTGGTATAATGACACCCGGGGGGTTGTTCTTGCGATCCAGCGGCAGCCCGGAGCGAACACAGTCGCTGTCATTGACCGGATCCTCGAAGTCCTGCCAACCTATCAGGCGCAACTGCCCGGCGGTCTGAAGCTGGATCTTCTCTATGACCGGTCGGCATCCATCCGGGAATCCCTCCACGATGTCGAGTTCACCCTCGTCCTGGCCGTTGCCCTTGTCGTTTTGGTGATCTTTCTGTTCCTCCGCAACGTCCGTGCAACCCTCATCCCGAGCGCGGCCATTCCCCTCTCCATTATCGGCACTTTCGGTGTCATGTACCTGCTTGGATTCAGTGTGAACAATTTTTCCTTGATGGCGATGATTCTGGCCGTGGGATTTGTCGTCGATGATGCGATCGTCGTCCTGGAAAACATTGTCCGTCACATTGAAAAAGGGGAGACGCCCATGGAAGCGGCCCTCAGGGGAGGGAAGGAGATCAGCTTCACCATTCTTTCCATGACCCTTTCTCTCGCGGCGGTTTTTATTCCCGTGTTGTTCATGGGAGGAATCCTCGGACGCCTGCTCAACGAGTTTGCCGTGACTATTGCTGTCGCGATTCTCTTGTCGGGGTTTGTTTCCCTTTCACTGACCCCGATGCTCTGCAGTCGTTTTCTCAAGCAAGTCCACCCGACAAGCAGCAACCCGCTCTTCCGGTGCTCGGAGGCAATTTTTGCAGCGCTTCTTTCCGGTTACGAAAAAACTCTTCGCATCGCCCTTCGCCACCACCTCGTGATCTCAGGTGCTGCCATCGTGTTGGCCTGCGCAACGGTCTGGCTGTTCCTGGTGGTTCCCAAAGGATTTTTGCCCAATGAGGATACCAACCGCATTATGGTGACCACCGAGGCCGAGCAGGGAGTTTCCTTTGAAAAGATGGTGGAGCTTCAACAGGAGGCCGCAGCCATTGTGGGAAAAAATCCCCATGTGCAGGGGTT
>JBGSPC010000272.1:0-17567 GCA_041738805.1 Terrimicrobiaceae bacterium
TTTTTGTCCATGGCATCGGCGGATCACCCCGTGACTTTGCAAAGCTGATTCCCTCCCTCAACAAAACGAAATTTCAAGCCTGGTTTTTTGTTTATCCCTCGGGATTCCGGTTGGACAAAGCCGCTTCGGCTCTTGCGGAACTCACGTCACTCCTCATGGAGAAACATCGTGTTGGAAGGGTTCACATCGTCGCTCACAGCATGGGCGGACTCGTTTCGCGGGCGGCCATTCTCAAAATGAATGCTGGAGGGAAAAAATTCCCCGTGGACCGTTTTGTCAGTATTTCCACACCTTTTGGAGGCTATGAAGCGGCAAAATCCGGGATCCGCCACCTCAAATATCCTGTGCCTTCGTGGATTGACATGGCACCCGAAAGCGACTTCCTCAAAGACCTGTGGAGCAAAAAATTGCCTTACCCGACAAGGCATTGGTTGATTTTCGGGTATGACACCAAGCAACTTCCCTGGCTCACCTTGAACAATGACCAGGTCGTCAATCTTCAGAGTTCCCTGTATCCGCCGGCACAAAACGAATCCGTCAATGTGTTCGGCATCGCCAAAAGTCATGAAGGGATTTTGTTCAGCGCGGAGACAGCTGCCAAGGTGAATGAGTTTCTTGCGGGTCCCTAGGCCGGATCGATTATGCCGCCAAACGCCGTGCCGGAACCCAAGGTCTCCATTCTTATTATTGCAACGCGAGGCTTGGAAAAGACCCGCGCCTGCCTTGAGAGCGTTTTAGCAACAGCTCCAGGATCCCCGCTTTTTGAGATCCTTGTGGTTGACGATGCCTCGACGGATGGCACCACCGGATATCTGCAATCTTTGGGAGCGGGGGTGCGTGTTCTCCACAACAAATCAAAAGCGTCATTTTCCCATAGCAACAACATGGCGGCAAAGGAGGCCCGCGGCGAATTCCTGTGTCTCCTCAGCGATGACACAACCGTCACGGCGGGTTGGCTGGAAAAGCTTCTTGTTGTGGTCGAAGGGGATCCCACGATAGGTTTGGCCGGGAATCGACACATCGACCTCAAAACCGGCCTGATTCGACATGCCGGGATGGTATTCAACACCCATGGCAAACCCCTTCTTCTTTACAAAAAGCAACCGGCTGACTTCTGGCCGGCCTTGGTCAATCAGGAGTTCCAGATCTTAAAAGCGACCTGCTGGCTCGTAAGAAAGCGGCTGTATCTGGAACTTGGTGGATTTGACACAGATTTTGATGGTGGCTATGAAGACATCGATTTTTGTCTGCGGGTGCGTCAGAGCGGCTACAAATGTTTCTACATCGCAGAAAGTGTGATTTATTGTCAGCCGGATCCGGTGTCCGACCCTTCAGATCAGGAGATAAGGAATTGGGAGTTGTTCCAATGCAAATGGGGCGCATCCATCTCTCCGGATCTTGAGTCCTTTTATTTGACTCCTGAACCCAAGCCTGAGGTTAAAGTACAAAAAACGACCCATGAGGCTCCGGCAAAACGCTCCCACATCGAAGAGCGATACACCCATGTCGAAGCCTTGCATGCCAAACATCCGCTCATAGCCTCTGTGCTGCGCACCATCATCAGGTCATCGATCAGCACAGCCAAATTGCTGAATCGCAGAGCGACATAGCATCTATCTAAAGATGAAGTTTTTGCCTGGTCACCTCAAAGGTCTTGACTGTGTCATGGCCGTTGCAATCGCTTAAAGAGGTAGATCCCGAGGCCGAGGAAAATGAGATTCGGCAGCCATATCAGGAGGACGGGTTGTGCCGCAGGGGTGTTGGCGAAAATCCGGCCCAGCGTGATGAACAGGAGGTAGCCAAACGCGAGAATCAGGCTCAATGCAACGCCCATCGAAGTTTCTTTGCGGTGGGCCGTGATGCCCAAGGGGATACCAATAAATGCAAAGGCGACGCAGGCAAAGGAAAGCGAGAAACGCCGATTGTATTCGACCAGGGCCGGCAACGGGTTTCCGTCAGCGCCCGAAGAAATAAAAGCCCTGAGTTCTGAAAATGTTCTTCCTGAGAGCGACCTCTTCCGATCCCCCATGAGTTGAACTTTCTTAACAGAAAGCGGATACGTCACTTCCCCGATCAAAATCCCGTTTCGCACCTTGGAGAGATCATTCGGGGACGCCTTGTCTCGTTCTTCAATCCTGACATTGCGCAAAAGAACTTGAAAATCGAAGCTTTGGGGATTGCGCAAGACCCTCGCATCCTTGGCAGAGATCATTCTTGAGGGATCCCCATCACGATTCACTTCAAAAATCACCACGTTTTTCAAGGTGTCCCCCTCTTTCGCACCAATAGAGATCCGGCGATCCGAGAACGTGGAAATCACCGCGTCCTCCGCAAAAAGGGCAGTGGGATCCTTTGTGGCCAGATTCGAAATTTCATCCAGCATTCTTTGCTTCGCCTTCGGATTCACATCAACATTCAGCCACAGGCAAAGCCCTGAGAGGATGCCAGCCAGAAGCAGAGCAGGCAAGCAGATCCGGAGAAGGCTGACACCCGCCGTGTGGAGCGCCAGCAACTCATGATTTGCAGAGAGCCGCCCGAATATCAGAAGCAGTGCAGTCAGGAAAGCCCAGGGAATCGTGAAGCTGAGGGTGAAGGGCAGTGCAAGGCCCATAAAAATCAGCACGGCCTTCAGAGAGAGGTTTTGATTCACCACCAGATCCATCAACTCCCGGATCACATTGCCGATCACCAGAGCAAAACTGATCACCACAACCCCCGAGATTGTTGCCCAGAAGACCCCTCCAAAAATATACCGGTCAAAGATTTTCATCGTACAAAACCGCAGACAGCAGACTTCTCATGATCCACGTCCGCTGAGCATCAGAGTTCGATTTTTGAGTTGATTGTGGGGCCCGACATCTCACCGCGGAATGACGCTACAGAGCCCCGGCAGATGTTGTCCGTTGCGCACGTTTCGTCATTCGGCTGCATACCCCCCTTTTGGAGGTTCGGATAAAATCAAAAAATGCTGTGACTTCCGGACTCCATGGTGTCTCGCCGGCTTTTTGGAGGGCTTGGGTGACATTCAAATCACTGTGGTAAATCAACGCATAGGCACGTTTCAATTCTCTTCGTGCTTCAATGGTCCATCCCGCTTTGCGCAAACCAAGCGAATTCAATCCACGCAACGTGCTGAATCCTGACACGCAGAGATAGGGGGGGACATCCTTGACAGAGCGTGTGGACTCTCTGACCATGGACAAGGTTCCCACACGCAGGAACTGATGATACACCGACCCGATTCCAAGTTCCGCACGGTCTCCGACCTCGACGTAACCACCCAGGAGACAGTTGTTTTGAACAATCACATGGTTCCCAAGATGAACGTTGTGACCGAGGTGGCATCCTGACATCAGATAACACCCGTGCCCCACCACCGTGGCTGATCCCTCTTTCGTGCCACAATGAATCGTTACAAAATCCCGAAAGGTGTTTCCGTCACCAATCTGAACCTCACTGTTGACGCTTTTATCGAAGGCATAATCCTGGGGAGGAGCGCCGATGATGACGCCGCAACCGATCCTGTTATTCCGACCGATGGTTGTTTTCCCTTGAATCACTGCGTGTCCTTCAACCACCGTCCCGTCTCCCAGCTCGACATTTTCACCAATGATCGTGTGGGGACCAATCACAACATTATCCGCCAGCCTGGCTTGGGCGGCGACGATGGCCGTGGGATGGATTTTCATACTTCGTGCCGGTAGCTTTCTTGATGTGTCATAGCCAGATCCGGGTCATCCGGCAATAAAACCTGTTATAAACATTGGTGGAAACCCGGGCCTCATGGCAGGGCAGCTCCCGCAGCCTTAGCAATTCGTCGATAGCGGTCACTGCCCCGGCTGGGGGGATCGGCAACCCCGGGCGGGTTCTGCCAGTGGTTCCAACCCTTGCGGTGGGGCGATCCCAACCGTGTGGGAACACCGGCAAGTGCCATCTCCCTGGCGGCGTCCGGATTTTCCGGAAGCACAATTCCCACCTCGAATCGTCCGGCCTTCCGCACACGCGCTGCAACCCGGGGGGCGGACTCACCATCCTCAAAGGCCAACACCTCATCCACCTCGCGAATTTCTTGCCAAAAACGCAAAAGAGTTCGGGGGCAAAGAATCGTGACATGGGCATCGGGCCTTCCACGTTTGATGGCACACACGGCAGGCACGGCAAGTGGCGCTTCCTCCAGTTCGTTCACAGAACGTATGAGGATGTGATAGGGAATGAGTTGAGAACTATCAAAGTCCGCCGGGAAATGCGTCTGTTGCCGGTTGGCCGTGAAAAGAAACCCGAAGGTTGGTGTCTTCCAGCGGTTATGGGTCCAAAGCCAGTCGGCAGGGTTTTGTTTGATCTGGCTTTCCAAAGTGCGGTTGATCGTCGCGGTTGTGATTTCAATGGAAGGTCCCTGAGGAATGGGGTGTCCAACGGCGACATGCCAACGGGCCAAACCGATGGTGGATATTTGGATAGGAACGATCGGCACGTCAACCCGCCTGGCGAGGGCCGCTGCAAGGGTTGAGGTGGACGTCAGACGGTCAAAAAACGGCATCCATACCCCTGAGACGCCGGCATATTGATCGGAGAGCACGCCAAGCACGCCGCCGGATTCCAGAAACGCGACCGCGTTCCAAAATTCCTCCTGCCTGTCAAAAAGCCGGACTCCCAAACGCGCCCGGCTCTGGTGGAGGTGGCGATTGACGGCAGGATTGGACAGCTTCCGGTAAATGGCACCAAACTGATAGTGCGGAAACAGTTTCGCAAAGCGGCCAAGCAACTCCCAGTTGCTCATATGACCAAAAACGGCCACCCAACCCTTGCCCCCGGATTCCCCGGGCACATCCGGTGAAACGTCAAATGTGACATGCCGCCAGATCGCCGCATCACTCATCGTGGGAACTTTGAGCATCGATAGCACGTTGGCCCCAAGGTTTTTAAAATGCCGTTTTGTCAGTTCCCCGGCTTCTCTCTCAGAAATCCCCAGGGTCATTGTCATATTTGCAATCGCCAATTGCCTGCGTTTCGGCAGGAGGAAAAACCCCAGGAGGCCAATCGCCTGTCCGATCCGGAAAACCCATGTTAACGGCACCGGCCTTGCAAGCAGACTCGCCGCCAAATAAATCGCATAACCGACCGTATGCAGGACAATGACGGGGTTCACACCAGGATGGAGCCCGGTTGGTTGGGACGTCTTTCAGCCCTCATCTTTTCAAGCATCTTTCGGCGGGACCTTTTCCCCGGGTTGCAAGAGTGTCCAACAACGAGGCAAATGAAGATGACGTGCTGATTTTCATGGATGAAGAGCATTTCCGATCTCCCAAGCAATCAGAAAGCCGGCGTTTTCCCAAGCGGAACTTCCGCTGGCGCCGCGATGGGACTTCGATGATGAGCCGCCGCCTTCCTGGGCACTCGACATCCCCTGAAGCAGTGGGTAGTTGGAAGGGATGTTGATGGTATTTTAACACGCATGAGTGCAACTCGCGGCCGCACAATTTCTTTGTCCCTTCCCAGGCGCTGGGTGGGAGACTTGCTGGCCTTTGGTGATGCCGTTCCCACCGTCGCGGTCGAGCGGGTCCTTGACATTCAGCGGCTTTCCGCTGCCCGCGCCCGGCTTGCTTCACCGCCGCGCTGGTGTTCCCTCATCATGAAAAGCTTCGGGCTGGCTTCACAAGTCATTCCTGAATTGAGAAGAAGCTATCTTGGGTTTCCTTATTCCCGTCTATACGAACACCCCACCAGTGTGGCGACCATGGTGATTCAGCGGGATTTTTTTGGTGAGCCCGCTGTTATGCCGGCATTGATCCAGGCCCCGGAGATACTTTCTCTGGCGGACCTTGAGCTAAGGCTGCAGCAATTGAACAGTTTGCCTTTTGAGGAAATCGGCTGTTATCGACGGCTGATCAGAACCACGAGGCTGCCCTGCCCCTTGCGTCGACTGCTGTGGTGGTATGGGCTTTCCGTGTCCGGCCGCACGAAGAGCAAAACCTTCGGGACCTTCTCCTGCAACTCAGTGTCAAAAATGAAGATGACGATGCGTCAGTTTGTAACTCCGATCACTTCTTCCATCTATTACGATCCTGACAAATCAGCTGGAGAGTTAACCATTCAAATGGCGATTGATCATCGCGTGTTTGACGCGCAAGTGGCGGGACGGGCGCTGGGCGAGCTCGAACGTCTTCTGAATGAGGAGATGGTTAAGGAAATTCGAGGGATGACGTGAGGCTATGTGCCACGTCATTCGGACGGTGAGAGGGCATGGATTCCGCAAGGATCACTGCCAGCTTCCGGATGCTGGGTCCTCCCACGATTTTTTCAACGGGAAACCGGAGGTGAAGCCCCTCCTCCAACCTGTTAACCAATTCGATGGCCATGAGGGAGTCGAGCCCCGATGCACTGAGCGGGTGAACGGGGTCGAGATTGGCTGCCGGCAACCCGAGCACGCGGGCTGCCGTCTCGCGAATGTATTGTTCCAGAAGATTGATCCGATCTTGACCAACCGCATTGATGATTGCGGAAACATTGCCAGTGGAACGTGTTTGATCGGGAGAAAAGGACACCTCACGTGAGATGATCTCCTGATATCGGGGCAGCTTTTGAAGACGTGGGTTGGCCTCTGCCCATTGGGACCAATCCATACGCATGGCAGAAATCCGGGTGATGTCTGCGCGGATCAGCCGGCCAAGCAATTTCAAAACTTCATCAGGGTTGAGCTCCGGCATTCCATGCCGGTTCAAGTGCTCACTGATGTGAGGATTTCGTGAGACATAACCGATGCCGCCCAGGTGTCCCCAATTAATCGTCAGGGCCGGCAACCCGAGCGAGTGACGATGGGCGGCGAGCGCGTCGAGGTAAGAGTTTGCGGCGGCATAGTTTCCCTGACCGGGGTTTCCGACAAGCGAGGCAATGGAGGAGAACATCACAAAGAAATCCAACGGCAGATTTTTTGTTCGCAAATGGAGATTCCATGCCCCTCCGGCCTTGGGCCCCATGACGTGGTGAATGCGTTGGGCATTCAGGTGTTGGAGGACCGCATCATCGATTTTCATGGCTGCGTGGATCACGCCGCGCAGAGGCGGAAGGGTGGCCTGAATATCGCGAAACAAATTGTCCATCGCGACGTCATTGTTCACGTCCACGGCCATGGTCACGACGTTCGCATTGCGGGCGGCTGGACCGGCAAAATGTTTGCGGGCTGCCTCCACGGAGGTTTGGCTTAGTCCAAGCAACACGAGGTTTTTTGCGCCGTGGGTGATCATCCACTCTGCCACGGCCAGCCCAAATCCACCCACACCCCCGGTGATCAGGTAAGTTGCATCCCCGCGAAAATGCATGGGTTCATCGGGATGAGGGAGCACCGGAATCGTTCCAGGATCCTTGAGAGAAAAGACAATTTTCCCGATGTGTTTGCCGGCGGCCATTTCACGGAATGCGTCAGAGGCTTGGGTGATGGGGTAAATGGTTTTTGGCAGGGGCATCAGCGCCTTGGATTCGAATTGCTGAAGCAGTTCGCGAAGGAAGCCTGCGAGCAATTTTGCACGGTCCCTGAGGAGGCGGCTGAGATCGATGGCGAAGAAAGAGAGATTCTGGCGGAAGGGTCGAAGGCCGATCCGACTGTTTTGATAGATATCCCGCTTACCGATCTCAAGGAATCGGCCATAGGGCGCAAGAACAGCAAGACTCTTGGAGATCGCCTCTCCGGCAAGAGAATTGAGAACAATGTCCACACCGGCTCCGTCTGTGATTCTCATGATCTCCCGCTCAAACTCGAGGGACCGGGAATCCATCACATGGGCGGCGCCACGTTGCTTGACAAGTTGCCTTTTCTCATCATTTCCCGCTGTCGCAAAAATCTCAGCCCCTGCCAGTTTGGCGATTTGCATGGCGGCGAGGCCCACCCCGCCGGCGGCAGCGTGGATCAAGACTTTTTCACCGGGTTGAATACGCGCCAGGTGGTGCAGGGCATAATGGGCCGTGAGGAATGTGACGGGAAGTGTGGCCGCGTCCTCAAACGAAAGGTGCACCGGTTTACGGGCAACAAAATCCGAAGGCAGGATCAAAAATTTGGCAAAGCTTCCCGGTGAAATACCGAGGACTTCATCACCGGGTTGGACATGCGAGACACCTTCTCCCACCGAAGTGATGCGACCTGCGAACTCATCGCCGAGGAGGTGGTCAACGGCTTCCTCGATGGGATAAATGCCGAGCACTTTCATCACATCGCGAAAATTCAGGCCGGCAGCGAGCACTTCCACCTCAACCTCACCTGCCTTGGGAGACCGGCGGTCCGCCTTGCGGAAGACGATCTGATCGAAGACACCGGGCTTCAATGTTTCCAGCTGGAAGGGAGTGTCAGCTCCTGACAGACTTCCGGGCTGCGGGGACACACGCACCAAACGGGAAACCAGGCGTTGGGTGCCGCGCAAGGCGACCTCTTCCTCGTCGCCGCAGCGGAGTTCGGCACACAAGGCTTCGATGTCCAATGAGGAAGGGCCAAGGTCAATCAAACGGCTGCCAAGTTCCGGATGCTCATTCATCACGACGCGGATGAGCCCTGGCAGCGCTCCCGCCGCGGGGGAAACAATGGACTGCCCCGCAGATTGAGCACCGCAGGTAACAACCACCAGCCGCAATCCGGATCCCCGCACGGATATTTTCTGAACGATTTCAAGCAAAGAGACACAGAGATCCTCCGCAGATTTTGCATCGTCCCCGCGCTGGAGCGCAAAGAGGACCACGTGGCAGGCATGGGGGCAGTCTGCCAGCTTCGACTCCAGCGCCCCCGCACTCGAGACGACTTCACAGAAATCGCCTTCAGACTTCATTGCTGTGGCAACGGATCCGGTGAGTGAGTCCTCGCCACCAACCAGAATCCACGTGCTGTTTGGCTTGCCGGCAAGCTCCGGCACCTGAGGCTTTTCCTGCCATGCCACCTCATAAAGACACGATTCCAACTCATCCACCCTCGTTGTGGGTTGTTCAATGGCAGCGCAGGAAAACCCGTCGATGAGGGCCACCACGTTTCCGTTTTGGTCGAGCAAACGAATATTGGCCGTGATGGATTTTTCGCCCTGCTTGATCAGTTCCACATGACTCCAAAGGTCTCTCTTGGCGGGCTGAAAAACCAGAAGCCGGTCAATCTTCACCGGCAGAAACAATGCGTGCGCATTATCGGAATCTTTCAGCGTTGAAAGTATAACCTGGAAGCAGGAATCCAGCAACGCGGGATGAAGGTGATATCCCTCTGTTGTTAAATGTTCTGGAATGCAGATCTCGCCGAGGGCCTCACCGTCCCTTCGCCAGACACGGGAAATGCCACGAAATGAATCTCCATAGTGAAAGCCTTTCTGTTGAAACAGGTCATAGCTGGACTCCCCCGTTCTTTCCTCCGTGCAGCGGGACTTGATGGATGCAAGGGAAACCTGCTGAGGGGGGACGGCATCAGATCGCCGGATTTTTCCCGTGCAATGGGCTGTCCATGACCGATTCGCCCCGGATCGGGAGTGGATATCAAAAAGACCATCAGGTTCGCTCCGGAATTCCAACATCGTGGGTTGCCCGGTGTCCGCTACAAAAAGAGCCCGCAGAAATTCCACATCCTCGATCGCAAGGGAAAGCGATTGGTGAAGTTCGCAACCTGCAGCAACGGCCATTTCCAAGTAACCGGACGCAGGAAATACCACGTGCGTGTTGAGGCAGTGGTCCTGCAAATAAGGCAACCCCTCCAAATTGACCGGCAATTCCCAAAGAGGCTCCGCAGTGCCCAGCGACTGACCCAGCAGAGGATGGGAGGGAGCCGCCTGCCGGATGGCTGACGATTCCGGGGCCTCGTGCCAGTAGCTTTCGTGTTTCCAAGGGGGCAGAGGCAGCCGGGCCTGGCAACCACGGCTGTGCCAACGGACAGGAGTTCCTCTCACATGAAGCGCTCCCAGTGAACGGAGCAACGTTGAGAGTTCTCCATCACCCCGCCGGAGGGAATGAGTCACGAATCCCTCAGCGCCGCTGGTTTTCAGACATTCGGAAACCATTCCCGAAAGCGCCGGGTGAGGCCCCACCTCCAAAAACGCAGTGAACCCGGCTTGGATCAGCGACTGGATTCCTCCAGCAAATTGCACGGGTTGCCGCACATTCTGCCACCAGTATTCGGCCTCATATTTTTCCTGATAGGATATTTTTCCAGTGACCGTCGAACACAGGGGCAGGGTCGGCGTTTTCGATGATATATCCCGCAAGGCCGCCTTGAGTGCTTTTTTAACCGGGTCCATCTGGGCGCTGTGAAAGGCATAATTCACCTTCAAAAACCGACACCAGATATTTGCCGCAGTCAGCCGTGCTGAAATTTGTTCGAGTGCGGTGGGTTCGCCGGAAACGGTGACGGATCGGGGGCTGTTGATCGCACCGATTTCAACACGGCGTTTGAACCCGGCCATCCATGGGGTGATCGCCTCGGGGGAAAGCGCCACCGCGAGCATTTTCCCTGTGGGCGGCACAAGTTGCATGCACCGTCCGCGCTCAAAAATCACTTTGGCGGCCGAGGGGAGATCAAGGGCCCCCGCAAAATAGGCAGCGGCGGCCTCGCCCACGCTGTGCCCAATCACAGCGTCCGGACAAATGCCTTGTTCCTTCCACCAGGCGCACAGCGCCACCTGAAGGGCAAAAATGGCGGGCTGCGCAATAGAAGGAAGGTCCATGCGGGAATCGCCCTCATCCCTCATCAGCTCCTCAAGGAGCGACCAATCACCCCATTGACGGAACAGGGCATCACACTCGGAAATTTTTTCCTGAAAGACTTTATGAGAACACAAAAGTTCCCGGCCCATGGCCCACCATTGCGGTCCCTGACCCGTAAAAACAAACGCCAAAGGCTTCGGTGGCCCGGCAAGCCCGGAAGCCAGGCCGGTTCGGGTCTCTCCGGCGAGGAAGGCTTCCAATGTCTCAGCAACTTCCTGTTTGGATTCTGCGGTGACGGCCAGACGGTGAGGATGATGAACCCGGCGATTGGAAAGCGTGTGGCAGATGTCACCCAGAGATTCCCCGCTGGAAACAACCCACCCGGCGTATTGGGCAGCCAGTGCTTTCAGACCATCCACATTTCGTGCAGAGAGGCAAAACAGGGTTGGGGAATTTGCGGCGGGGAGAACCGTGTCCGTGGAAGGACAGCGCTGCAAAATGGCATGGGCATTTGTTCCCCCGAATCCAAACGAATTGATTCCCGCCAGGGTGTTCTCCTTGGTGAGCTTCTCGGTGACAACGGGCACCCGGAGCTTCCATTTTGTAAAATCAATATCCGGATTAGGATTTTTGAAATGGAGGTTTCGCGGAACCTCGCCGTGATGGAGAAGGAGTGCGGTTTTGATCACCCCTGCAATCCCCGACCCGGCTTCGAGGTGGCCGATGTTGGTTTTGACCGATCCAATAAGACATTCCGCGGAAGAGCGCCCCTCGCCAATGACGGCCCCAATCGCACCCGCTTCGATGGGATCTCCAACGGAAGTGCCTGTCCCGTGAGCCTCCACATAGTCGATCTCAAGCGGATTAACAGCAGCCTCCCGGCAGGCGTCACGGATGAGACGTTTCTGGGACTCAGAACCCGGAACTGTGAGGCTGCTGGTTTTGCCATCCTGGTTCACAGCCGTACCGCGAATCACACAATAAATCCGGTCTCCATCGGCTTGTGCGGCGTGGAGCGGCTTCAAAACAACCACACCCGCCCCTTCCGCACGGACGAAGCCATTTCCGCTGGCATCGAAGGCCTTGCAGCGGCCATCCGGCGACAACATCGACATCCTGCTGAATCCAATAAATGTGTCCGGGTTCAGGATGGCATTCACACCCCCAACAAGCGCGGTTGTGCATTCCCCGTTCCGCAGGCTCTTGCACGCAAGGTGCAAAGCCACAAGCGATGACGAGCAGGCCGTGTCCACCACAAAACTGGGGCCGTGCAGGTTGAACAGGTAGGAGATGCGATTTGCCGCGATGCTCAAAACCGAACCCGTCGTCGTGTGAGGCTCAATGGTGGTTTTATTCCGGAAACTGGATTGCAACCGCCAGTAATCAAACGTTGACATTCCAACGAAGACTCCGGTGTTTGTCCCAGAATCGGAGGTGACCACAAAACCCGCATCCTCCATGGCCTCCCAGGCTGTCTCGAGGAGCAACCTCTGCTGAGGGTCCATCGATGCCGCTTCCCTTGGAGAAATGCCGAAAAAGGCTGCATCAAATTGATCGATTCCCTCAATAAAACCGCCCCAGCGGGAATTCGTTTTTCCGGGAATTCCAGCACGGGAATCATAAAAGGTTTTCCACATCCACCGGTCTTCCGGAATTTCCGTGATCGCATCCACCCCGCTTAGAAGCAGATTCCAAAAGGCAACAGGCCCATGACCTCCCCCTGGAAAGCGGCATCCGATCCCGGTGATCGCAATCGGTTCAGCATGTTCCATCGCATGCGTTTTAGCTGCTTTCCCAAACGATTGCATCAGTTTTTCATCAATACCAGGTTCGCCAACGGGCTCTTCAAATCTTACCGGCAAATGTGCCCGGAAACGCCGGAAGGAAAGACTTCCGATGTGCGAAGCTGGATCGTCAGATCCTCCACCGCATTGAGACCCCGCTCAAACTCCAGGTGCCAGGAACCATCTCTTGGCGTGGAAATCGAGGCATCTCCCCGCTGGATTTTTGTTTTGAGGTCCTCCAGGGATCGCGACCAATAGTGATTGATTCGGAGCGCGTCAAACACCGGGGTGGAGCCTTTGCCAACGGTCTGGCTCGAGGTGTCAAGACCCGTTCCCTTCCAGAATGTGAACTGATGAATTCCTGCTTTGTAGATCATCCGCGGGTTGGCAATGGTTTTGACGGTGGACCGACCGACCTCCGCCCGGCGCGTGTAGGCCTCGGTAACCCGGAGACTTGGACGTTGGACATGCCCATTTGTTCCAAAAAAATGTTCCCAAACCTCAACTCCTGCGCAGTGCGGAAAGGACTCGAGAATGGGGAGCACCGTGGCGTGTTGAGGCGAAAAAAGGAACTCATCCACATCAATAAATGCCATCCAGCGGGTTCTCATCTTGAATCTTTTCACACAATCCTCATAAGCGGAAATTTGGCCAGAGGGCACAGGCCAATCGGTGAGGGTCACAATTCCGGACTCCTGCCAGGGTCGCAAGATGGAGGCATAGTCATCAGTCGAAAAATTGTTATAAAGAAAAAAGTGGGATACCCCATTTCCGAGATGAAACCTTATCCACTCGGCAAGGAAGGGGGCTTCCTGACGGAAGATCGCACAAATTGCCAAAGGATATTGGAAACGATCGGCCATTGACCGCTCACGAAACTGCTTCCAGCACCCAACCGGGTAGCGAAGGGCTTTTCGCAGTGGCACCCGTGACATCTCTGTTTTTCCGATCCTTATCATGGCTGGCGATGCGGAATGAGAAGTTTAGGTCTCATTCCCTTAAGAAGGCCGAGAGCCGGATTTGCTGTCCGTTCACGACGTTCCATCCGGTTTGCGTGGCGATCTGACGGAATCCCACTGGCGGCAGGTCCAGGGCCCCGGCCTCACCCTCGTTCAGGATCAGAGCCTTTGGACCAGGCTCGAGCAACCAATTTTCCAGAGACTTTGGATCGTGGAGAAAATGTAACCGGCGTGCCCCGAGATAAAAGTGCATACCGGGTTCCCGCCAACCGTATGTTGCGACCACGGCGTCATCGGGAAGCTGCGAGTGCACTTCGCGGGCAAGATTTTGAGCAGGTTTTGCGATTTGCTCCAAGACAGGAAGAACAAAAAGCCCGCCCGCCAACAGAAATACCATCACCGCGACCGCATGGATTTTGGCAGCCATCAGAATTTTTCCCCGCCAGATTAAAAATCCAAGCAAAGGCAATAATCCCAGCGTCAGGAGCCCAATGACTCCGCCCGCGACACGGAAGGCGGAAGCGGGAGGCAAGACCCATGGAGCCACTATCAACGCCACACCAAAACAGACTGCCGGAATCCCAAAGACCAGGAATGAGGCACGCATCCGTCTTTTAGCTTTTAGCATTTCGGTCTCATCCCGATGCGCCACAAGACCTGACGCCATCAGAATGGCCAGCCAGGGGAGAACCGGCTGGATATAATGGGGAAGCTTGGAAACAACCACTGTCATGAGAAGGATTGTGGGCAGGGTCATTCCGAGCAAAAGGGTGCGAAACCCTTCCGGACCCCGTGCCCAGCAGTCTGATTTGCCCGGTCCTGGCTGTTTGAAAGCGCCGCCTGCCATTGGCAGATACATCGTCCATGGGAGAAATCCCGCAGCGAGCACCAAAGGGTAATAAGGCAAATGCAACAAAAAAGGCAGGATCCCCTGCCCACCGTGATTTTCCATCGCTGTGAACAATCGCTTCGGAAGACGCTCAACAATCGCGATTCGCCAATACTCCCCTCCCGTTGCCGCATTTGCGGGAATCCCCCACGCAAGAAAAAGCAGGAAGCCCACCCCCACGGCGGCTAAAAGCTTCAGGCCAAAAGGCCCCGCATGGGACCGGCCTCTTGCTAAAAGGAGAGCCGTCACAATGGAAAGAACCGGCACGACCAGGCCTACCGGCCCCTTGGTTAACATCGCCAGACCAATTGCCACCCCCATGACCGGCACATTCCATCGGCGGGGACCATTCAACCATGCGTGGACAAAGACTCCTTCAGCCACCAAAATAAAAAGCAACAACGTGGCATCGGTGGTGGCGGCCGTGCCGGTTAGCAAAAGCATGGGACTTGTCCCTGCCACGGCAGCCGCCAAGGTGCCCGCCCCAAAAAATTGCCGGGCAATGAGTCCCGTCATCAGACAGACCAAGGCAATGGCCACAGTCGAAACAAGACGCACGGACACTTCGCCAGGCCCGAAAGCGTGCAAAGATGCGCCCATGAGCCAATAGATCATGGCTGGCTGAAAGGCCCGCAATTCGTGGTTAAACGTCGGGTATTGCCAATTTCCCGATTGGCTCATTTCGAGCGAAGCGGTGGCATACCGCGCCTCATCGCGATCCCAAAACGTCGAGCGAGACGAAGTGAAAAGCAACGAAGCCCACACCACAAGTGCCACCGCAAAAAGGCTGAATGGAATTCCAGATCTTCGAAGAGACGGGTTCATGAGATATTGTCTTGGTTGGAAATCTCATCCCCGCCCGTTTCTCGTTTCCTCCAGATCATCCAGCGCACTGCCAGCAAATCCAGGAAGCCATAAAGCCCCCGGCTGATCAGGCCAATGTGATATTTCGAGTGCCCGGAATGTCGTTGGCGGTGGTCGACCGGAATTTCACGGACTTCGCCCCCATGAAGCCGGGTGAGAGCCGGAAGAAATCTGTGCATGCCCTCAAAGTGCAGCGGTAATTTGAGGGCCAGCTCACGGCGGAAAATTCTTATTCCGCAACCCACATCTTTCATGCTGTCGCCAAGAACCACATTCCTGGCAACAAAGCCCAGTTTTGCCGCCACTCGCCTGGCCCATCCATCCTGACGGCGAATGCGGCATCCTTGAACCATGGTGACCACAGGCTGGTCGTGCAAGATTCGGATCATTGGCCAAAAATCTTTCGGACAATTTTGGAGATCCGCATCCATGGTCCCAATCAACTCTCCTTTGGAAGCTGAAATGCCGACTGCCAAAGCCGCGCTTTTTCCCCGATGTGCGGGAAGGGTGAGTATTCTGAGATTGTCATGGTGCTGGCTGGCTTCGATGAGGCGGGGCCGTGTCGCATCGACCGAACCGTCGTCCACAACAATCACTTCCCAAGCAAGCCCGTTCGATGACATCACCCCTTCCAACTCTGCAAGGAGGGGCGATATATTTCCTTCCTCGTCTCGTGCGGGAATGATGACTGAAAATTCAATCGGCAAGGCTTCCATCGGCGGGAAGACTCCCCCACCCTGACGGTCCAGAGCAAGCGCGAACTCGTCATTTGTCCTTTGCTTGCCAGCAAACTGTCAATTCCAAGCCGACATGGCACGGTCGGAATGGACTGCTTTGGAAAACAATCATTCCACCAGCAGATTCCAGACTCAGGTGAAGCCGAGCCGCTCAAAATCTTTGAGATTGGTGGTGGCAAACTCTGTCACTCCTATTTGGAGCAATGACAGCCCATGGCGCAGGTTCACGATCCGGCGGATCGCAAAATCCTTTTTGCCAGCGTGTTTCCAAAACTCATCAATGACTGATCATTCACTGACCCATTCCCAATTCGCATTGGAACGAAAGGACTGACAGGTCGCAACCGCCTCCGGCGCCGTCATCGGGTGCTTGAAGATCCTGGCGTTTCTCAACTTCAGGCAAAGCTCAACCAGCATGAATTCCGACACGACGACAAGCCTTCTAAGGTTGGCAAAACACCCGGATTGCCACGGATGGAAAAAACGGAAAGTCCCTGACCTGAAGAGCGGCCTGGATTTTCCTTTTCATCCTGCGAATCCTGAAAATCCTGTCTTTAGGAGCTCATTTTTAGCCGCACTCAACATTCCACATCCAATTTTCCCCTTCTACCCGCTACGACATTTCTATCCCCCAACTCCTATCCACGTTCTTCACCGCGCCAGCGGTCTCGTCCTGAAAAAATAACTTGATCAAATAACAAGAATACCGTTCATATGTTCGGTATATTAACAACTCACCGCTTTCCATGATTATCCCCATGTGTTGAAGCGCCAAGGCGCAGGAGGCCCAAACCCTCTGGATCTCGCCTGACCACATGGCCTGACAGACATCCCCAATTTCCTTGAACAGGGGTCTCCCTGCGGCTAAAAAAGCCCCATGAGACGCCATGGACGAAGTCTGCCCCTTGATGCGGCATTTGTAGGAGTTATGTCGCCGGCGACTTATCTCCTACAAATGTCGCGGGCGACTCAATAATACTGTTCGCAAACAAAAAAATGCGCTTCTTGACACTTCTCCTGATCTTTATCGTCTGCAATGTCGCAGCTCAGGACGTCATATGGTCCACAAAAGAAACTAAGAAGCATGATGGCTCAATCTCAACCGAGATCGTTTACGGTCATCATCAGGATAACAAGATATACGAGCGATGGACACTCTTTGATACGATAAGTGATCAGAATCCCAAGCCAGATGTCATTGAGAAGTTCTTCTATGGAACATATACTCCCATTGAGATCCGATACCACCAAGGCGCAAGAAAAGTTATTTTTAGATCGGCGGATCGAATTTCTGTTGTAGCTAACCTAGAAGAGATCCAACTTGAAGATCGCTGTATCACACTTATGGACGCAAGCAATAATACGGTCATTAGATGGAGTGTTGGGGAAGATGGCTTCTTCACGAATTTAACAAACCACCAACCTACAGAATAAAATGCGAACAATGCGATCCACCGAATGGCTACCCGTGGCACGCCCGATGCGGACTCGCTACGCTCGCTTGGCATCGGTCGCGCCACGGGTAGCCATCGGTGATCGCGGACGTTGATATGGTTGCATTTTTGTCAATAGGCAAAGGTCTTTCTTTGCAACCTTTTTTGTCGCGTTTCCGAGATTAAAACCGAGAGCAGAAGAGAGGCGCGGATCCTTCGGGATGATTGATGTATCCGGCGGTTTGTAG
>JBGSPC010000054.1:0-35976 GCA_041738805.1 Terrimicrobiaceae bacterium
CGCGATGTCGAATTTCATGCGAAACCTCACCATTGACATCGGGGCGGGAAATCCCGGTGCGGTTGGTGTGGAGTTCATGGGGAATAACTGCGCCGGCATGCGCAACGTCACCATTTGTAGCAGTGATCCGAATCAGCGCGGTCAGGCGGGCCTTTCCCTTTCGCGCAAAGGGATCTCGGGCTGTGTGTTCCATTCCCTGACTATTAAAGGTTTTGAACATGCGGTGCTGTTAAGCGCCCAGCACGCCTATGTCGTTTTTGAACATCTGAAGGTTCTTCACCAAACGAAACAGGCAATCGATATTTGCGGCGGTGTCGTTTGCGTGCGTGGGTTGGTTTCAACCAACGCCATGCCTGCGCTAAAGGTTCGGGGCTCGGATGCCCATGTTGTGTTGTTGGAAGGGGCATTGTCAGGGGGCATGAAGGACGCCCCGGGGGTGGAGTTACAGGCAGGCCACCTGTTTTTGCGGGATGTCCGGACACAAGGTTATCGTTGCGTCCTTGGACGAACCTATACCGCAGGCTGGGGCACGGATCCGCTGATTCACGAATCCAGTGTGGACGAATACGTGTCCAGTCCGGTGTGCACCCTCAGCCAGCATGCCGATCGCCGCTCTCTGAATCTTCCGATCAAAGACGCTCCCGTGCCGGATTGGGATCTCGACTTTGAAAATTGGACACATCCCGGGGAGTTTGGTGCTGTTGGCGATGGAATCACCGATGATACCGCCGCCATCCAATGCGCGATGGATTCAGGAAAACCAGTGATCTATTTCCATCCAGGCCGGTATCTGATTGATGCCCCTATTCGCATTCCAGCTTCCGTACGGCACGTCAACTTCATGTTCGTGGATTTGGCGGCAGGCCAAGGGCTCCATGATATGAAAGATCAGGGCATGTTTAAGGTGACTGGCGAATCGCCAGAACCGCTGCTCATGGAGGATCTCTTCTCGTTTGAGCGAAATTTCGGCTACCATTATCTGTTCGAACACGCCGCCAAGCGCACCCTCATCGTGCGGAATGTGCACGCCCAATCCTGTGCAGCCTACATCAATTCCGTGACGGGCGGGACAGTCTTCTTGGAGAATGTCATCACGACCACAGGTATCTTTGATGAGACCTATCAACAGCCCTGCTTTGTGTTTCGCGGACAAACGGCATGGTGCCGACAGTTGGATCCCGAATATACGCCGGACAAAATCGTGAATGATGGTTCGTTCCTATTTGTCCTGGGATTCAAGACCGAGGGAGCCGGAATTGCATTCACCGCAACAAACCACGCCCGGATGGAAGTGCTGGGCGGCGTTCTTTTATTTGGCGCGAACGACGACACTCCCATTGTGCTCAATGACAGGTCGGATGTGGCATTCATCGCTTCCACCGTCGGAACAACCGGGAGGCATGTGTTCAAGGTCGCGGTGAGAGAAATCGCCGCAGGCGAATCGCGGGAAGTACATCACGATCAATTTCCGACGCGCATGCGGGATCAATACACCATCCCACTGTATGTTGGTCGATTGCGTCCATGATTTTTGCGGCCCTCTGCAAGCTGAAAGGGTGCTCTAACTTTTGGCGGAAATCCCGTAAAGCAAACGAGCCTCCCCGCTTTCTTTAACGCTGACATCAAAACTCAGTCGGCCGTCCTTCACTGCCCCCCTGCTGCAAATTTTAAACAGGCGGGTCACCCGCTCCACCAACCGACCAGCCCGCTGCGTCAAGATCCGTGATCCAGGCCTCGACAAGGTCAGGTTCCGAGACTCCAACGATTCCGGCTGCGGCCAGCGCTTCGTAACACGTTCTGAGATTTGATGTGAGAGACACCAGGCCCTGCTCAAGGGTGAGGGCATTCAGAGTTTCGACGACCTGACGGGTTTGCAAATAGACCGGCACCTCCTGCTGGAAATCCTTCATCAGGTCATGGGGGTTGCGATCCTGATGCACATCAGCCTCGTGAAATGAAAGATTCCAATCACAGGTGGAGAGAAGGCGCTGAGCAACAAGTCCTCTCCAGATGTCGGTGGCCCGGAAGCTGCAATAGGCGGGCAGGTAAAGCAGCGGAAAAACTTCCCGGAAAAAGGCGGTGTTCTGGCTGTTGAACGGGCACCAGGCGCCGCTTCCGAGAACCAGTGGTTCGCCCCCGTGAAACAATGTCTCCTCGCCGTGCAGCATGCGGTAGACGGCATCCACATCCGGCGCACCGTTAGCCAGACCCTGTTGAACCGGGCACAGGGTTTCCGCCAACGAGGTCGGCAACAACCGGTCCTCCATGGAGGACCTCGCAAGGTCGAGCGGAAATCCCCGGGGATAAATCAGGGAATCACTAAAAAACGCGTAAACGTTCACCCACCCTTCGGCATCGACCAAACGCGCCTGCACGTTCCGGGATCTTTTGCGCCAGAATGCCTCCAGCGGGAGATTGTCATCGTCTGTTTCCAGGATCAACTCTGATCCTGCACTGATCGCATGCAGATAGGCCAAATTTTTGCGCACATAGGAATTTTGTGGACACAATCCGCCTGTGCGGAATGGCGAATCCTGCTGCGATTCCAAGGAAAGAAACACACATCCCTCCAGCGCAAAATCCGCGGGGGTTTTTCGGTCGCCAGCCACAAAAAAGCCCCAACCGTTGGCTTGGCATCCTTTGGCGATGCCCCTCATGACAGGATTGGGCCCGGAGATACTGGTGACAACGACGGAGGTTTTCATAGGAGTTGATTAGAGGGATGGGGCTTTGCCGGTGAAACGGAGTCTTGTGTAGTGGCCCAGCGCATGAAAGCTGTTTTTGATGGCCCCCCGGCTGACCCGGGGAGAAGGGGCGCGGTAATGAATGGGAATCTCGACCCAGCGGCGGTTTCGCAGAAGATAACGCACTTCCGTCTGATAAAAGTGGGCCGTTGAAAGTAATGGGAACCCCACCAATCTCGAGAGGACATCCCGGGTGAAAGCCTCGTAACCGGATGTCATGTCCGTTCCCTTCGAGCCGAGCAGCAGTTTTGCGGCGATCGTGCCCGCCTCGGACAAAAATTTGCGGGAGGGTGGAGAATCCACCATCGAACCGCCAGGAAGGAACCGGCTGCCAAAAACACAATCGTTTCCTTCCCCCAGGGCAGCAAGGAACTGCGGCAGGGCCGCAGGGTCGTGGGACATTCCAGCATCCATTTCCACAATCCCCTCGAACCCCATCTCGAGTGCCAACCGGAACCCCGCCAGATAGGCATCCACCACATTGCGGGTCGATGGTTCCCAGAGACACGTATAGCGCGGGTCAGCCTTGGCGCATGCCTCCGCAAGCTCCCTTGTGTTGTCCTTGGAAACACGGTCCACTACCAGAATCACATGACCCGAATCCAGGGAATCCATCACCTCACTCAAAGCCGTGATGAACGGGGCAAAATCTTTCCCCTCGTTTGCCATGGGAGTCACAACGGTCCAATTAGGAAATGAGCTCATCGGGCAGAGGGCTTCTGGAATTCCAGCGAAATCACGCTGGCCAAGTCCGTGCTTCGCGCGCTCACCGCAACCAATGCACGACCAGTTTTTGTGAAGGCGACACGCATGTTTTGTGAATGCAATTCCCGGGTTCCCGGAGGAAGGGAACCCTCGCTGGCATAGAGGGCGACAATGGCAAGAAGCAAATCAATTTCCGGGGGTGCGCTGGATCGCTCTCCACTCCATGACCTCTTGGCTGCGGGGCCTTTAACCGTGGCCCTCCCGCTTGGGGAGAGGCGCACGGAGAGCACAGGAGAAGGCGAGCCTTTGTAAAGATCAAGAGCGGCCGCGCCTTCCGTGGACCGCGCAATCACGGCGTCGAAGGTTGTCACTGAGACATTGATCTGCCATCGCACGACCGCTTGACGTGAGGCGGATGGCACAAAGTCGGGGACGTCCACAAACCTTGCACACCCGGAAAGCAAGAAACACCCAAGTCCCGCCAGTAAAATCAAAGACTTCCTGTTCATCTTAGTCTCTGGCAGTCAGCAATGCCTCAGCGGCATCAGGTGAAGGAAGACCCCAGGCTTTCCAACGCCGCAAATATTCGTCCTTGGTCAGAAGCGCGTATCGAGGGTGGGCTTCGGCGCGCAGCCAGCGCAGCATCCGCACCATGTTTTCCTCGGCCATGACCGTGCAACCTGCTGAGGCCCGGTTGGGTCCCCTGCGATTGTGGAAAAAAATCGCACTTCCTGCCCCGGAGACCGGCGGGTCGGCATTATGGCGGATCTCGATCAGCCAACGATGCGCCGGGTCATCGTGCTTCATCTTTTGCCTCTCAAACCACGCAGGTGGATTCGCGGCATCAACTTCAACGTGACGATTGTAATCCGGATGGGCGGGATCATCGATCCACGCGCACTGTTTGGTGACTGTGTGAAAAGGATACCTGGCCCCCTCCGGCAACGCCGGATCAAACGTGTAAACTTTCCCGATTTCAAAAACTCCCGCAGGTGCCCGTTTGTCACGCTCGGCCTTCTGGGGGCCGGGCTCTCCCGTTCCCAACAGACCGCGCCCCCAGGCAAGGCCACTCTTCCCATAAAGCACGGAAATCACCGGTGATCCCACCACCCACTTGCCTCCGGATCGCTCAAAAAATTGAAGTTTCCCGGTGTGCGCCTTCCAATCGGAAGCAATAGACAAAACCATCTGCTCCGGCAGGGAGGAGGCCATGCCGCAGCACACGCCTGCCAAACCTGACAAAAAAACAATCAGGCCAGCCTTGCGCATTCGTCACTCTCCCTGCGTTTTGGAAAACTCATCATCGCATCCAAGCAGTTGTGAAACAAAGACGCAAGCCGACCGCAACGGGGAAAGACCGGGTGGTGCAAGACTTTGACGTGAGACGGCCCCGCCGACAGCTTTTCATCCAGGACATTCCCGGTGCATTTGTCATTCCCCGGAAACCTAATCGGTGATTAGATGCCGTCAGCCATGAGTGCACTGCCAAAACATGTTCTCACATCCACTGACTATCTCGCCCTTGAGCGAGCGACCGAGACGCGCAGCGAGTTTTTTGAAGCCACCCCCACCACCTCATTGGGTGCTGGACCGACCAATGGTTAAATCGACCAAACGCTTCGCCTTGCTCGCATTTTGAACCAGCAAAAACCCCGCATGGGAATTCCAGAGTTTATCTACACCGTTATTCTGAAGCCCGCACCCCTTCGGAAAGTTGCGAATGCTGCTCTGCGGGCCATCATTCCAGAAAACATAACCCTCCACGGAGCAAAGGTCTGCCTCAACCCCAAAGACCCGGTCGTCTCGGGAGCCCTGACTCTGGGTGTTTATGAGCGGGGCGAGATACGTTTTTTTCTCGATCACTTCAAACCCGGGATGACCTTCGTGGACATCGGCGCCAATGTCGGCCTCTACACAGCCCTCGCGCTCAAAGGCGGGGCGGGCAACATTCTCGCTCTTGAACCCCTGCCTGAAAATTTTGAGCTGCTGAAAAAAACGGTGGCGGCCAACCGCCCGTCGGTTCCGATCCATCTTGAACAAACCGCAGCTGGCCGCGAATCCGGGGAGTTGAATTTTTATACCAATCCTGACAACAAAGGAGACAATCGGCTCTATCCTGATCCTCTTTTGAAAGAAAAACTTACCGTCCGCGTGGAGACACTTGATGCCCTCTGCACAAAACACCAGATCCCCCACATCGATTTCTTAAAAATCGATGTGCAAGGTGCCGAGTTGTTGGTTTTGGAGGGCGCAAAAGCCATTCTCACCCGCTCCCCCGGCTGCATCATCATGACCGAGTTTTGGCCACAGGGCCTGACGAATTGCGGCACCACTCCCCTTGCCTACCTTGAGGCCTTCACCAGCCTGGGCTTCGACTTGAAAGAGCTGCACAATGGCATTCTAAAACCGGTCTCTGTCAAGGAGTTGATCGCCACCACTCCCGGACGCCAGTATCGGAATCTGATGGCTTTTGGTTATGGGAAGGCCGCATGAAGCGTAATGCAGAGCTGCAAATCACCACTTGATCAAGGCATTCCCCGTGCATTTGTCATTCCCCGGAAGCATGGACGGTGATTAAATGCCAACTGTCATGAGTGCCCTGCCAGAACATGTCCTCACATCCACCGATTAATCCCTTGCCGCCGAGAGAGAAGCAACCCCTTCCGGCGCCGGATTTTCCCGCGCGCCCAAATGGAATCCTCCGTGATTTTGCGGCTATCGGCATTCTGCTTTTGCTTGTGACCTTTGTCTGGTGCGCTGGCTGGGGCATTTGGTCCAGTCGCGATTGGAACCAGCCGACCGCCTATTTGGACATCCGACAATCCGATGTGATTGGAATGCTTGCCGTTTTCAAGGCGGCGAGGGACGGCCATCAAAATCCCCTCTCCCAGAAAATCGTTCCCGAGCTCGGAGCTCCGGGCCAGGCAGACTGGACATCCATCCCCACGATTGAGGAAGTCCCCCTCTACCTTACCGGGGTGCTTGCACGATTCACAGGACTGTTTGCTGCGCTGAACATCAAACTGCTTGTCGGCCACCTGCTCGCGGCACTCACCTTCTATCTGGTGGCCCGCTATTTCCAATGCACGGTCGCCTGGGCTTTTCTTGGAGGCCTCGCTTACGGCTTGGCTCCCTTTATTTTTTCAGAATCTCCACACCATTCCGTGGTCGCCTATGTGTGGCACATCCCGCTCTTTCTTGTGGTGTGGAAATGGGTCTCAACCCCGCCCGGGATTCTCCCTCTTTCCGGGAAATTCTGGTTTGCTATCGCAGTGGCTTTTATAACCGGCTTTCAAAACATCTATTACACGAACATCTTTTGTCAGCTAACACTTCTGGGTGGCATCCTGCTCTTTTTGAGAGAGCGCTCGAAGCCGGCCCTTGTCTCCATGTTCGCGGTCATTGGAGGTTCAGCAGCCGCGTTTGCCCTCATGAACATCGATACGTGGATGTATCAACTCTCAAATCAGGGTGCTTCGTTCGCCATCGAACGGCAATTCCGGTGGCTGGAAATTTATGCCCTCAAACTCAGCGACCTTTTCATTCCCCTCTCAACGCATCAGTCCCCCGCTTTTCGAAATTTCAGCCTGGCCCATGCCCAACAAATTGTTCTCTCCAACGAGGGGACCTATCTCGGGCTCCTTGGAATAGCGTCTCTCCTTCTCCTCCTTGGCATCGCGGCTTACCGGGTCATTTTCCGCAGCCCGAAATCCATCCCTGCTGAGGCTTGGCAAATCTTGTGGATTTTTGCCGTTTTCACGACGGGTGGACTGAATGCCATCTCCGGGATCTTTGGATTGACACTTTTCCGGGCCGGCTATCGGCTGAGCATCGTGGTTCTTGCTATTGCCCTCCTGTTTGCCATGCAACAAGCCACCAAATATTTTGCTGAGCAGAAAAAACTGGGCCATCTCATTGCACTCGCCCTGCTCCTGATTGTCATCTGGGACCAGATGCCCCTCGCACCCAACCAGCAGGAAAAAGCTCTGCGCAGCTTGCAAGTGGAATCCGACAGGGAATTTGCTCAGGCCATGGAGAGCGCACTGCCTCGCGGCTCCATGATCTTTCAACTGCCTGTCATGAGCTTTCCGGAAGCGCCTGTCGCGGGCATTACCCCCTATGAACATTTCCGTCCCTATATCTACACCGATAATCTCCGGTATTCCTTCGGCCTCACCAAAGGAGCTTTGGAAACCGGCTGGCACTCGCAACTCGTCAACCTCCCGCTGGACAAAACCATCGAGCTTCTAAAAAAGCAGGGGTTTGGTGCGGTTTACCTCAACAGAAAGGGGTTTCCTGACAAAGGGGAGGCAATACTGACCGGGCTGGCGGGCGAAGGGCTCACCAAAAGAATAGACAGCAAGGCTGGAGATCTGGTTGCAATTCCCCTGGATTTGGACTCGCTGGAAAAGGCCGATTAAATTCGCTCAAATAGCTTACTAAGAGAATTGGCATGTCCAAAAACCCCACAACTCCGGCAGCAGCAATACTCATAGGAGCCAACGGCCAGGATGGAACCCTGCTGTCACGGCATTTGCTGGATTTAAACATTCCGGTGATCAGTGTCGGCCGCGGGGAGTGTGATCTGCTCAACCGAATGGAGATTGAAAATCTCTTCCAGGCTGGTCTTGTCAGACATGATGTCTATTTCCTTGCTGCTATTCATAAATCCTCGGAATCGCTCGAACATGCCGACCCGGCCATTGATTTTAAAAATAGCCTGGATCTTCATGCCAATGCTCCTGCTTTAATTCTGGAAGTGATAAGACAGAGAGGTTGCGGAGACCGGTTTTTCTACGCTTCATCCTCACGTGTTTTCGGCAATCCTCGAGAGTCTCCCCAGACAGAAGCAACTCCCCGATGCCCGCTTTGTATCTACGGCATCACGAAGCTCGCAGGCATGAATGTGTGCGATTATTACAGGCAATCGCATGGAGTCTTTGCAAGCACTGGAATTCTCTACAACCATGAGTCTCCTCTGAGAAAATTGCCGTTTTTATCGAAGAAGGTCTCACAAGCAGCTGTTGCCTCGCATCGAAACAAAGGATTTCGAATCCGCCTTCAAAACATTAACACACACGTTGATTGGAGTTATGCAGGAGACATCGTTCGTGCTATGACATTGGCTTTAACCTATTCAGAGCCAAAAGATTTTATTATGTCGTCGGGTAAAACCCATTCCGTAAAAGACTTTGTAATTTTCGCCTTTGATGAACTTGGTCTGGATTGGACTGAGCATGTGGAATTTGTCAGCGATGCCGGCTGCCCAATCGATAAAAGGCTTGTCGGCGATAATAGCCTTCTAAAAACGCTGACGGGTTGGAATCCATCAATAGATTTTCAAGAGATGGTCAAAATGCTTGTTCAAGCTGAACTTCGTTTGTAGCAACGCATCGCGTATGATCGAGGTTGCTCATATATCAGTTTTTCCTGCGAAAGGTTTTCTGCATTCATCGGAAGGTGATATCAGTGCGCTTGCCGGTTACCTTAACAGTCTGCTTGCTGACTTCCCTCTGGAATCCGGGGTTAACCATACAGTCCTAACCAACATCAAAGGCGATGGTGCATGTCAATTTGAGCTCAATGATATCAAAGTCATCGAGTGCTGGAGACGGGGATCCCTTTCATTTTTTTTGGACCTTATCCGGGTGATTCACCAGAATCCCAGGTGGAAGATCATTCACCTGCAACATGAATTCAATCAGTTCGGGGGTGTCCTTGTTCTTCCACTTACTCTTTTCATGCTGGCATGCCTTCGGGTGGTTATGGGACGGAAAGTGGTTGTGACAGTTCATGAGGTCCTCAGGCTTGAGATGTTAACGCGTGGTTTTTTGGACTCAGTCCTGGTCAAGTATCCTGTTATGATAACCCGCCTCGTGGTCTTTGTTTATTATTTCCTCCTTGGTTGTTGCGCCAATGTCCTGATTGCTCAGGACGAAGTATTTGCCGGGACCCTGAAAGACCAATACAAAGTCCCGGCAAATGTGAGAGTCATCCGGATAGGAACATCGATCACCGAGCCGGCCGACCGCTCCATCTCCAGGTCTCGCTGGCAACTGCCGGAAACAGGCAGGGTGATCTTGTTTTTTGGAACTATTGACTGGAGAAAGGGCATTGATGGGTTGCTTGATGCGTGGTTGCTTTTACCGGAGAATTTCGGGACTCTCGTCCTTGCAGGTGGAACTCCGACAAGAGTTGCTGGAACTGCAGAATACCGGTCATGGAGGAAATCCATGGAATCGCGGGCCCTTTCAATTCCCTCAGTTCATTTTATCGGATTTGTGGAAGACCGCGATCTTGCCACGCTTTTCGGGGCGACAGATGTGATTGTGCTTCCCTATATTGTGCCCCAGCGCGTGAGCGCTGTTTTTAATCAAGCGGCATCATTCGGCAAACCGCTTCTGGCATCCAGTGTTTTTGAGGGACAAGCTGATCCCTGCATGCTTTTTAACGCGGATCCAAAGGCACTGGCAGACAAGCTTGTTTGGGCGTTTGATGGGAACCTGCATTTGCTTGAAGCGGCATCGCTGGTGTTTCGAGAGAATCATTCCTGGCGATCTTCTGCTTTCCAACTCTCCTCGATTTATAGACAATTGCTCGTCACTAAATAAAATGTCCACAAATCCCAACAACCAGAGATGTCGCATTTCCGGGTCCCCGCTCACAGAGGTTATCAATCTTGGCAAAAGTTATGTGTCCGGATTCACTGACAAAATCGATTTGGATTATCCGAGCGCTCCTTTGAGGATTGGTATCAGCGAGGGATCCGGGCTCCTGCAGTTGATGGATTCCGTCGATCGGACGTCCCTGTATGAGCATTACTGGTATCGTTCAGGCACGAACGAGACGATGAAACGACAGTTGGCAGATATTTTGAGAACGGTAACCCTTTGGTCGCGCCTTTGTGATGGGGATATTGTTCTGGATATCGGTTGTAATGATGGCACCCTGCTGGACTTGTTCGGCAGCATTTGCCAGTTGGAGCGTATTGGTATTGACCCCGCAGCAAACCTTGCCGCTGAAGCATCGCAGAAATGCGAAAAGCACGCGACAGGCTACTTCACACGTGACCGGTTTTTCGATCTCTCGGGAGGGAAACGGGCAAAAATCATTTCTACAATCGCGATGTTTTACGGGCTTGAAGATCCGTTGCAGTTTGTTGAGGATCTGAAAGCGTGTCTTGATGACAATGGCATATGGATCCTCCAATTGAGTTACACGCCTCTTATGCTCAAACAGAATGCTTTTGACAACATTTGTCATGAGCACGTGGAGTATTATACTTTGCGATCCCTTTCATATCTCTTGAACAAGTGTGACATGAAGGTGGTGGACGTGGAGTTTAATGACACGAACTCCGGTAGCTTCAGGCTGGTGATCACCCACAAATCGACAGACCTCAGGGCCGCGCCACTTTTTGTGAGAGACATCGGAGATTTCCGGGTCAAGTCAACCCTTGAATATGAGGAGCACCATTCATTTGATGATCCCTCTGTTTATCGTGACTACATGTTGAGACTCGAGGGGTTGCGTGCACGCACACAGAGTTTGCTGACACAGCTGAAATCATCAGGAAAAACAATATGCGGTTACGGTGCCAGCACCAAGGGAAACACCTTGTTGCAGTATTACAACATTACCCCGGAAACGATAAGTTGCATTGCTGAGCGTCAGGAGCAAAAAGTTGGTCTTCTTACTGTGGGTTCCTGGATACCTATTGTCAGCGAGAAGGAGATGAGAGCTTCCAATCCCGACTATTTATTCATTCTTCCATGGCACTTTCTTGAGGAATTCCGGAGACGGGAGAACGAATTTCTTGCTGCCGGCGGTCAATTTATTGTTCCCCTTCCAGATATTGAGGTTGTTTCGGATTAGTTATTAGTTTCAAAGCGGCGATGAGACTCTGCCAATGTAGATCGCGTTGGCAAAGGGATATGGTTTTCCGAATTTCAAAGTTGCTGCCTCCTCCGGACTGCATTGTATCCATCCGTTTGCTGCCGAGATCCGCCTCATCGCCCGCAACGGCCCGAGCTGTGCTTGATGGAGATGAACATCTTTGTCCAGTTGAGGGTGGTATCCACTTGGTATGGTAAAAAGAAATTCTCCACTGCCTGAAAGCAGCGAGCTCAGGTGCTTGATTGTTTTCCACGATTTTCCCGGCTCTTTTGGCATTTCATCCCACCCGACGTGCTCAAACGTTGATAAGCTGACAATAAAATCGTATTTTCTGCCGGGCCTGAATTCCAGAGCATCCACGTTGGTTACGTTGCTGTTTCCTTTTTCGTATTTATCGATGACGGTATGCTGCGCATTTGCCTGGTAATGAGAGAGCACGTTGCCAACTTCCAAAATCTGTGAGGGGTCGCGCCTTTCCATTTCTTTCAGCCCAATTGCAACTTCAACATATCTTTCATTCATCCATGTGAGGTTGTATGAATGAGAAAAGTAGTTGTAGGTCTTTTGCTCGAAGCGAAATAATTTTTCAGGCGGAGCGGTGAATCTGGAGAGGGACAGGGCTAAACCCCTGAGATACATTGCCCTTATCGAGGTGCGGCTGGGTGGTTTGGCATTTGGCATAACTGAAAAATCAAAGCCCCTTCTCGGCAGGGACCCTTTTTGAATGGATCACGCTTTAAGGCCCGTCTCCTCGCTGATCAGAAACAACGGCCGGCCCTTGCTTTCCAGGAAGAGTCGCCCCAGGTATTCGCCGATGATCCCCAGCACAAAAAGCTGGAGTGAGCCCACAAAGAGAATGGCGACCATCAGGCTGGACCATCCTGCCACGGGTTGGCCATAGAGAATTGTGGCCAAGGCAACGTATCCGGCAAACAGCAGAGTCAGTATGCCGGTGACTATTCCCAGCAAGGTGGCGATGCGGAGGGGTTTGATGGAGAAGCTTGTGATCCCGTCAATCGCAAAATGAAACAGCTTGGTCAGGGTATAACCTGATTCTCCGGCAAAGCGGGCATCACGCTCGTAAGGGAGGGCGATCTGTTGGTGGCCGGACCAACTGATCATTCCGCGGAGGAAGCGGTGTTGTTCCGGCATGGCATTCACAGCGTCCACAATACGGCGGCTGATGAGGCGGAAGTCGCCGGTGTCCTCAGGAATATCGCAGCCTGCCAAAAACGTGAGAAGCCGGTAGTAGGATTTGTAGGCAACCTTTTTCCAGAGCGGCACTCCCTTGCGCCGGATCCTCTTCCCGTAGACATTATCGGCCCCCTGATCCATCAGCTTCATCATTTGTGGCAGCAACTCCGGGGGGTCCTGGAGATCGGAATCGATGATAAGGACTCTTTCGCCTCTTGCCTTGGCCAAACCGGCTGTCACGGCCAGCTGGTGGCCGAAATTCCTTGAAAGCCGGATACCAGCCACGTGGGAATCCTGGCTGGCTATACGGCGGATCTTTGCCCATGTGGCGTCCGGGGAGCCATCGTCAACCAGCAGCAACTCATAGGAAACATCAAGTTCCCGGCAAACGGCGGTGACTCTGCGATGCAGTTCCTCAAGATTGTCCTCATCCCGAAAGCAGGGGCAAAGAACCGTCAGGTGGATTCGTGATTCGGGAACATCCATGGCTTCGTGATTTTCTGTAACGAAAAGCCTGCGTGGAGTCGAGGCATGCTTGGGATTTCTTTACCTCAGGCCTTAGAAGCTTTGAAATAATCAGGAGAGGCCGGGGGACATGGCGACATCGGGGTGGCATCCCCGTCGCGAATGTCGAATCACCTGACCGTCAACGCCGGCATACTACCTTTTCTGGTCCCGCCCGGAGGGTTGTGTGCTTTTTGGCCCGGCATTGATCACACGGGATGAGACGCTGGGGATCTCTCCGTCTTGCACGCGCCTTGGCCGGGCCAAAAAATTCCTCATCAACAGAGCCTGTCCAAATTATTTCACAGCTTCATATTGCGGCGGTCCAGCCTTGAGGGGCCGGAGCAATTCTCAAAGTTGCTTCCTTGCTTAAAAAATGATGCGCAAAGGGGGAATGTTCGACTAAAAGGATTGGCAGAATGTTTCGAGCGCCTCTTTTGATCTTGTTGGCCGGTCTGTTGCTGGGTGCTCTCGGCTGGATAGCCTCGGACCCGGCATCGACACCTTCTCTGGAAGCAACCGCCCATTTGGCCAAGGCACAGGATTTGTTGGGGTCGCTTCGTTCCGGCGGTGAGCTCGCTTGGTGGTCGCCAAATTTTTTGGGTGGAAGTCCCCTGGCCACCAACTCAGGCACTCTTGTGACATCAATTTGGCTTCTTTTCTGGTCCTCCCTTTTTGGCGAGGGCACGGGAATCAAACTGGCAATCCTTGGTTTGATACCCCTTTGCGGCCTGTCGATGTTTGTTTTTGCATTCCGTGTGTGCGGGCGCGGGGGGATAGCGGCGATTGTATCGCTGGCTTATTTGCTAATGCCCTCCCTCTGGACCAAAGCCTTCATCGGTGATCTTCCCGCCGTCTGTGCGTTGGCGGTTTTGCCACTGGTTGGCTGGTCAATCCTCCGGCTCGCTCAGAGCCCTTCTCCCTTAAGCGGTCTGTTTTGCGGAGTGCTTTGTTCCCTGCTGTCGATAACCCACTCCAAAGCCGCGCTTCTCGCGGCGCCGGGGTTGGTTGTTTTCGGGCTGTGGGCCTTGTGGAAATACCGGGGGGTGGCCGCATGGCTTGTTCCAAGGGTTTGGGGACCATTGCTGCTTGCGATTTTTCTTCTGGGAGTTGTTCCCAACTTGCCATCTCTGCGCGAAGCGGGATCGGCGGTTCTTTTTGAGTTTGGACCGCTTTCGGGTTGGCAGCAGACATTTTCCTCCAAAAGCGCTCTCCATTTTTTCGACCGCCTTGGGAATGCCTCAAGAGATTTCCGGGGTGATTTTGCAGTTTCGAATATTGCCGGTGCGACGTATTTGGGCCTTGTTCCTCTGCTCGCTTTTGCGTCAGTCGTGGTTTTCAGGCGGCGGGTTGTTTCCGGGAGAAACGCTGAACTAGTCTCTGCATTCCGGGTTTCGGGGGCTCTAGCCCTGTTTTGTTTCTGGCTTTCCCACGGGCCTTTCAGTGTCTTCAGTGGAACGTTGCGTGCTTTGGAGGCCACGGCCGCGGCTCCTGATGTGTTTCCGGCTATTCTGTGGATTTTGCTGGCTTTGCAGGGCTGGGTCGTGGTGGCTTTGCTTCCCGAGACGATGCCACTGCGGAAGCTGGTGGCAATTTTGTTACTGACAATCTATTTGCTGGTTCCCGGATTCAGCACAATCAGCTGGCTTCCGTTATATTCGAGTTTGCGGGCTCCCTTTGATTTTTATCAAGTGGCGGGAATTGTCTGGGCCGCTCTGGCATCGGGCTTGGCGATCGGTTTGATTTTGGAGCTATTGCCCGCTCCTAAAATCCGGACGGCCGTGCTGGTTTTAGCAGCAGCGGTCTGGGGATTGGACTTCTCGGGTCACTTGGGCCTGCCAGCCAAGCAGGCTCTGGAGCCAGCGGTCATGCCGGACTTTTTCAAAGCGGCAGAGAGCCTGCGCAGCAACCCCCAGCCCGGGTCCGTGACGGCGATTTCAGGGCGTTACTTTTATCTTCGACTTCCTCAACTCACCGGCCGCCCCCTGGCCCAGGAGGCCTTTCAGAGCTATCTGCAACAACGGGGATTTGCCGCCTTGCTAACAGTAGGAACCGGATCCATCGGTGATTATCTGGAAGCCCAGCGACTGGCCGGGGTTGCATTCATCCTCCTCGATCTTAAGGATCCTGACCTACCAAAGGAGTTCACCTCGGAATTGCAAAAACGCCTCGCGAGCGTTTTCAAAAATGACCACTTTGAAATTCTTGAATTGGAGGGAATCCTGGCTCCCGGCTTTCATGCCAAAAATGCAGTCCTCCTTGCCTCTTCGTCATTTCAAGACATCGCGGCCTCCCTGGATGCGTCCTACAAAAATTTTGCTGCCATTGGTCCTGTGATACCCGGGGGTTCGGCGGGCTCCATTGCCGAAGGCAAACTCACTTTGACAAAAGACTTCGAGTCAAAGCCGGGGGCTGCGTTTGAACCCCTCGAAGCAGACTCTTTGCAAAGAACGTCGGCAGGATCTTTTGAAGTGACATCGCCGGGCGGAGGAGGATGGCTGATCATTCCCGAAGCCTGGCACCGGGATTGGCAGATCTCTGTCAATGGATCACCTCAAATGCTTTTCACAGCGTTTGGAGGGCTGCTTGCCGTCGAATCGGGAGACAAGCCGCAAACGATCACCTTTCAATTTATACCGCCTTGGTGGTATCCCCTTTGCGCCTGGGTCGGATTGATCTCATGGGTTACGGCGGCAGGGTTTGCCACCTTGCTCCTCATCCCCCGCGTCAGAAACTCTTCTTTGTTTTCAGAGGCTCCTCAACTGACAACACCTGACTTTGACCGGAAGGCCATCGAAAGACCCCTGGCCATCTCTCCCACCTACAATGAGGCCGCCTCCCTTCCAACGCTCCTTCATCAACTCCTTGCCTCCCATCCCGGACTCCATGTTCTTATTGTGGACGATGCCTCCCCCGACGGAACGTCTGACATCGTAAGAAATCACCCGGAGTTCGGGCGGCGCCTTCACCTGCTGGGGCGAGCCGGCAAGCTCGGGCTTGGCAGTGCCTATCGCGAAGGTTTTCGCTGGGGGGAGGAGAAAGGTTATGACGCCTGCATCGAAATCGATGCCGACCTCTCCCATGACCCCGCCGATGTCCCCCGGTTGATTCAAGGTTTGGATGATGGTTACGATGCCGCGATTGGCTCGCGATATCTCAACGGCCTGCGTGTCGTGAATTGGCCGGAGGACCGGTTGCTGATCAGTTCTTTCGCAACACAATTTGTGCGGTTCATTTTGGGCATGCCTCTCACAGATGCGACCAGCGGATTTAAAGCCCTGCGAGTCGAGGCTCTCAAACATCTGGATTGGAAAAACATTCGTGCGGATGGCTACGGCTTCCAAGTGGAATTGCATCATGCCCTATGGAAATCCGGGGCCAAAATCACTGAAGTTCCCATCACCTTCACGGAACGGCGTGATGGTCACACAAAAATGACGCCCGGGATTGCCCTTGAGGCAGCCAGCCGGGTCCTCGAGCTGGCAACAACCCCTCAGTCGAGAGTCTCACGAAACCCTTAAAATGCTATCAGCAAGTCGCACTGATCCTCTTTGCAATTAGCACCCTCAAAGCGACACAAATTTTTGCCGGATTGGTGGCTCGTATTGCGCTCAAAGGAAGACTATCTCCCCCGCTCGAAAAAATAGTGCAAAAGCAGGGAAACATTGCCTGAACCCGGAAGGGAGGAAACCACACGCGGGAGAAAAAAAATTTGGGAGAGGCCGTGGCCTCCCCCAAATTTGGTTTTTATTTCCGAAGGACCGGAAACAGGGTTATTATTTCTTTTTGACCGCTTTTTTAGCGACCACTTTTTTGGCGACCGGCTTTTTGACGGCTGCTTTTTTAGCAGGAGCTGCTTTTTTGGCTGGCGCTTTTTTTGCAACGGCTTTTTTAGCGACTGGCTTTTTAGCGGCTGCTTTTTTGGCAGGAGCTGCTTTTTTGGCCGGGGCTTTTTTCGCTGCAGGTTTTTTCTTTGCGACTGGCATTAGATATCCCCCCTTTCCATCCGCATTTGCGGGAAAGTGTTAATAAAATGTGAATAACTCACGTTGTGTTGTGAATAGATCTCTGACGGAATTCCGTCAACGAAAATTTTTGTTTTTCGCTTGCTTTTTTTTTGAGGGTTTTTGCAGAGGGAAACAATCAATCGCGTTTGAGCAAGATTTCATCAGCCTTGGCAGCGATTGCTTCGACATTCCAGAGCCTTCCAATTCCCTCGTAGCCACAAGCCAGCAAACCTTCTTCGGGGCCGATAAATTCCGCGCCGCGCGAAGAAAGTGTTTTCACATTGTGAGTGGTTGCGGCATGCAGCCACATTTTTCCATTCATGGCCGGCGCAATAAGAAGGGGAGCTGCTGTGGCAAGCGCAATGGATGTGAGGGCATCATCGGCGATTCCATGAGCCAGTTTCGCAATCACATTGGCTGTGGCTGGTGCAATCAAAAGCAGATCGGCTTGATCCGCCAACGCAATATGTCCCGGATGCCATGATTCTTTTTCATCAAAGATGCCGGTCGTGACCGGGTTGCGGGAAAGAACCTGAAACGTGAGGGGAGCCACAAACTCCGTCGCGTGATCGGTCATCACCACAAAGACGGAATGGCCGCGTTTGGTGAGGCGGCTTGTGAGATCCGCGGCTTTATACGCGGCGATGGAACCACTGACCCCGAGGACGATTGTTTTTTGCCCGCTCATGTTTCAGGGATGATCAACCGGCGGCTGAGATAACGTTCGGCCCGCATGACAGCACGGAATTTTTCAATATCCTCTTCCATCGAGCCGCTGATGAGAGTGTAGCGGTAGTCGCGCCAACGGCTGATTTCTCCGGCAGCATTTTTCAGGCGGATTTTGATTTGCTCCTCGGTTTCCGTGCCGCGCCGTTGGAGGCGGCGGGCAAGTTCGTCCAAGCTGGGCGGCATGATGAAGACATCGGCAAGGGCCTCCCGCACAGCAGGGTCGCGGCGGATCATGTCAGCACCTTTGATGTCGATATCGATCAGAACATCAACACCCTGCTTCAGAGATTCCAGAATCGGCTCCCGCAGCGTGCCATAAAAATGTGTGTGAACTTCGGCAAACTCCAGAAATTCTCCAGCGTCTGCCCGCATCCTAAATTCTTCTTCCGAAAGAAAAAAATAATCCTCGCCGTGGATTTCTCCCGGCCGGGGCTTGCGTGTGGTGCAGGACACCGAATAAACAAAATCCGGTTTGTGACGGAGGGCGGTGGTCAGCGTGGTTTTGCCGGCACCGGAAGGCGCGCTGAGCACAAAAAGAATTCCGGAACGTTGAAAAGTGTTACTCAATGTTGGCAAGTTGTTCCCGGAGTCTATCAAGTGCCGTCTTGGCCTCAACGACAAAGCGGGAGATTTCTGCATCTGAGGCCTTGGACCCAATGGTGTTCCACTCCCGGCCAAGTTCCTGGGTCAAAAACTCCAGAGTCCGCCCCACAGGTCCCTCCTTCAGCAAAAGCTCTGAGAATTGTTTGCCATGACTTTCCAGCCGGTCCAATTCCTCGGAAATATCCGCACGCTCGGCAAACGTGGCAATCTCCACCAGGACTCTCGGCTCGGTGACATCAAGATCGAGACCGGCGCGAGAGAGGCGTTCAAGAAGCAGCGTGCGCTGACGGGCCGGTACCTTCGCGGACAGCGGGCGAACCTTGCGGGCCAGCCTTCCAAGTTGAGCGATCTCGCGTTGTAAAATTTTCTTCAAATGTTTGCCTTCCTGTTCCCGCATCTGCAACAACCCGCTGAGAGCCAGTCCCAAGGCTTTTTGAACAGCGGGCCAGGGATCACCGGCGGCTGGCCCGCTTCTCACCACGCCAGGCCCCGCAAGGATTGTCTCAATCCGGACATCCCCGTCCAAGGCCAGGTGCTTTTTGAGTTTTAAGATCTCAGCCAGATAAACGCGCGCCCGCTTTTCATCCACAATCCCGCCGGAATCCCCGGTCAACAGCTCCACACTGACATTGACCCGCCCGCGACCCACATTTTTGAGCACCTCCTCGCGGATATGCGGCTCCAGAAACAGAAGCTCACGGGCCGCAGAGAGCGACACCTCCGTCTGTTTGCGGTTCACTGAGGAGCATTCCACCACGGCATGAATCCCGCCCACCTGTGCGCGCCCCCGTCCGTGACCAGTCATACTTCTCATCCCGGGACCTTACGCTTTCCAGCGTGGATGTGTCGAGTTTGTCGAATTTCCGGGATCATCAAGAAACCTGTGGCAACTCATGAAAATGGAATTGTCAGGGCCACGGTGACAAATTACATTGTAGATACCGTTCCGCGATGACTTGATTCTTTGTCGCAGGAACATACTAAAAAAACGATGCAACACGCTGAAGTCAACCGCCATGCGGCGGAAATTATGAACCCCCTTGAGGAAAGGTTGGGTTACAAATTCCGCAATGGCCTGCTTCTGGCGGAGGCGCTCACGCATCCGAGCATTTCGTTGGAGAGGAAAGATTATCCCTTCGACAACCAGCGGCTGGAGTTTTTGGGGGATGCCGTGATCCAACTCGTGATCACCGAGCACCTTTACCGGTTGTTTTTAGAATTTCCCGAGGGCCTGCTCACGAAGCTGCGGGCACGTCTGGTTTCGCGCTCGGCCCTGAGGGTCCTGGCAGCTCACCTGGAGCTGGGCAAATATTTGATGATGGGCCGGGGCGAGGAATCCAGCGGTGGCAGAGAACGCTCATCGACCCTGGCGGATGCCTTCGAGAGCGTGGTGGGAGCCATTTACCTGGATGGAGGATTTGATGCCGCCCGAAACTTTATCCTCCGCGAAACGCGCGATGAATTCGAGCGCATGATGGATGACCCCGAGGAACTCAATCCCAAGGGCACGCTCCAAGAAACTCTTCAATCCATTCAACCCATGGCCCCCGGCTATGAGGTCATGGAAACTACCGGTCCCGCCCACTCCAAAACCTTTGCCTGCCGGGTTCTTTGGAACGGGGCGGAGCTCGGGCGCGGGGAAGGGCTCAGCAAAAAGCAGGCTCAAGTCGCCGCAGCCGCGGACGCGCTGGAACGCCGTGCCTGGGAACGACCCGCAACCAACCACCGACAACTCGCGGCAGCCGGACGTTCCTGATGTTATACCCATTTGATCTCAAACAAGTCGGCCTTGTGCTTGGCTTGGCCCTGATCCTCGGCCATGCCATCGCTTTGGCCTTTGGCGGAACCACCCAAAGAACGCTCACGGCGTTTCCCCGCTCACGGGCCGCAGGCATTTTTCTGATCGCTATCGCGGCTGCTTGGAGCCTCTATCTGGTTTTGACCATGGACCTCGGGGAGTTTTCGGGGCTGAGAAATCCGATGGCCATTGGGGTTGTTGCGGGAGCTGCCCTGGCAGCAATCTATGTGCCGGAGTTTCTTGCGGTCCGCGCCCTCGGAATGCTCGCTTTGCTTGCTGCCGAACCGATCCTCGGGGCTGCCTTTCTCCGCCCGGAAACGTCCAAAGTCCTCGCCGTGCTTCTCGCTTACGCGTGGATTTTGGGAGGACTTTTCTGGGTTGGCATGCCGTGGTTATTGCGGGATCAAATCCAGTGGGCCACCAAATCCGCGGGGCGATTTCAAGTGATCGCCGCCGCAGGCTTGGTGTATGGCATCGCCATCACTGCCTGCGCGCTTATGTTTTGGTAAATTCCCAAAAAACGGCGGAGTCAATCAACCCATCGCCATGGCTGAACTTCAATCATCGTAGTGGAATCTACATTGCATGATTAACAGGCATTCGCCTTCTATCCGGTAAATGAGCCGATGCTCCTGGGTAATCCGTCTGGACCACCAGCCCTTCAGATTGTTTTTCAGCGGTTCAGGCTTGCCGATGCCTGAGAAGGGATTCCGCAACGCATCCCGGATCAGTTCATTGACCCGCTGCAGGATTTTGCGATCGTTATCCTGCCAGTAGAGGTAATCTTTCCAGCCGTTGGGCAGCCAGCTCAGTCGCATAGCTCGCCACTTTGGACTTTTCCGGCGGAGTGGTCAGCCAGACTTTGCTGGATCTGGGCTGCGTTGGCTCTCGTGGAAAAGAGGTGAAGGGTGGTCTCCATTGCCTCATACTCCTCAATAGCCAACAGCACGACTTTCCCTGCCCCATTGCGTGTGATGATGATCGGCTCACGGTCGCGGGAAGCCGCCTCCATCAATCCAGCCAGCTGATTTCGTGCGTCTGTGTAGTTGATTGTTTGCATAGGAAACAAATCGCACTCTGCCAGAATTCTGTCAATGTCGGTGTAGGAGAGGTTTGGTGGCCACTTTTGACACCGCAGGGGGAATTCTGTTTGGAAGGGATTGCTTTTGCAAGACGCCGAAGCTCTGCTCTGCGCAGGCGTTGACGGACGTTCGCTGCGCAGGCCATCCTCAGTCGTTCCGTAATCAATTGGTTGGATACGGTCGTTTGCTTGCGCATAAGCGCTGCCAGCGCAATTTGTCTCGGGTCCCCTCCATTTATTTCATGAGCATGCATAAGGCCACCGCTGTGGCCAAACTGCCGATTCGAACTGAATTTTCGGGCGAACCAACCAAAAATCTCCCAAAAATCAGCCATCCATACCATGAGGCCGATAATTAGCTATGAAATGCCTTTTCGGCAGTCTCGATTGTTCACGTGATTATGAAGGGTGACAAAATTCAAATGCGAGATGGGGATGCGATCCTTGTGATTGTGAAAGATTCCCGGGTAATTCATTATTCTTGGAACATGAGCCTTCCTCATGTCGAATTTGTCAAAAGAGCCACAGGAACAAAGCCAGAAGGTGCATGGGTCGGGACCGTGACCAAACTCGATGGGGAGGTTATGGGAATTACCTCAAAATACTTCTACGATTATCAACTCCCCGCGCCACCGGATGTTAATGAGGCGATCAATGAGTTCTTCGAATAAACAAGAAAACAAAAATGCCGAACGGGTCTTTAGCCGCGGCGCAATCGCCTGGAAACTTTTGAAGTCGCCAAAGAAACAGCGGTTCGTACCTCCTCCACGCGAAGAAGAAAACAAACAAGCAGGTAACTTCCTGCCGCCACGCTGATGAGGACAAATAAGGACACCAATCGCACCGTGAGGGATTCCGCACGGAGTTCATCGAATTTCAGTCCGAGCCAACAGACACCACCCAGCACCATCGCTGCGAGCGCGCAGCGAAGGGCTGTGGAGAAAAGCTTCGCTCCATCCATACGGCCTGCGTACCAGCGCATCAATAGATAGAGCACCACAAAGTTGAAGAGGGCAGAAATCGCGGTGGCGAGGGCGAGACCGCGATGACCGAAGTTCATACGAAAAATGAAGTGGTAATTCAGGGCGAGGTTCAGGCCAATGGACGCAAAGCTCACAAACATGGGGGTCCACCGGCGGTTGAGGGCATAAAAGGCAGGCGAAAGCACTTTGACACACGCGTACGCCACAAGACCCATGGCGTAGCATTGAAGTGCCACGGCGGTCTGCAGGGTATCACCCGCTTTGAACTCTCCTCGTTCGTAGATCAGGCCAATGATCGGGCCAGCAAGAAAATACAGACCGACAGAAGCGGGCACGGTTAGAAAAACTGCAAGCCGCATGGCTTGGCCGAGTGTGGGACCGAATCGTGAGCGGTCTTCGCCAGCGGCAATCCGTGCGACCACAGGCAAGGTGATCGTGGCCACGGCGACACCGAACACCCCCAGAGGCAATTGCATCAGACGAAACGCAAAGTTTAACCAGGAGACCGCCTCCGTGCCCACGAAGGACGCAAAGGCCGTGTTCACCATCACATTGATTTGTACAGCGCTTGCGGCAATCACGGAGGGGATCATCAATCCCAGGATTTGCCCCACTCCAGGGTCCTTCCAACGGAAGTCCGGTCGGAAACGGAAACCCGCTTTTCTCAGGCTTGGCCACTGAATGAGGAATTGCAGCAAGCCTCCAATCAGCGTTCCAATTGCCAGGCCGGTTAGAGCCTTGGGTCCGAAGGCCGGGTCCAGCCACCAGCCAATGAGCGCTCCCCCAAGGATGGAACCAATATTAAAAAAGCTGGAAGCCATGGCCGGCACCCCGAAGATTCCCCGCGCGTTGAGCATTCCCATTGCAAGTGCGGCCAGGGACACGAGCAGGATAAATGGAAACATAATCTGAGTGAGCTTCACCACGGCCGCTGCATCCTCAGGCGAAAATCCCATCGCGAGCACTCCGATGAGTTGCTGCGCGAAGATCACTCCCAACAAACTCACCGCACTCATAAACACGGCAACCAGAGTCATCACCTTCGACGCAAGATCCCAAGCGGACTGAGGCCCCTCCCTCTCGATCTTCCGCGAAAACACGGTCACAAACGCCGTCGACAGCGCACCCTCCGCAAACAGATCACGCAGCAAATTCGGCGCCCGGAACGCCACCGTAAAGATCCCCATCAGCGCCGTTCCAAACAGCCCGGCAAAAAGCATTTCCCGGATCAGACCCAGGACGCGCGAACACATCACCGCAATAGCGATGACGCCACTGGCTTTGGTGTTGAGCTTTTTTCCGTCAGTCACGGACTAGTCACATCATGCCGCCTTACGCAATTCGAGAATATTGATCGGGGGAATGTTCAGCGGACAGTATTTTTTATCTGCGAGCCGGAAGAGATGCGACTCATCAGCCAGTTGCAGGCTGACCTGATAGGTGACCAGGACCGTTTCCGCATCCATGGCACCTGCGATCGCGGCAAGCAATTCGGCCTTTAAAGGGTCTCTGATCAGAGAAAATGGCAGTCCGCTCACAATATAATCGCAGCGTGTGATGCCAGCGGCTTTGAGTTCCGCCGCCAAATGCCTGGCGTCCGTATGAACCACGGTTACGCGTTTGTCCCCTGCAAACTGGATCTTCAGATGTTTCACAAACGCGTCATCCAACTCCACAAGCAGGAGCTTGGAATTCGGGCACATCCTGCGAAGAATCTGACGGGTGTGGCATCCCTCACCCGGCCCCAATTCAACAACCACCCTGGGTTTGGAAAAATCCAAACACTTCGCGGTCTGCCTTGTGAGGAACGGCGAACTTGGCACCACGTACCCGACACGAAAAGGATTGGCGAGCACGCGTTGAAAAAATAAGAGACTCATGGAGGTGCGAACGTGCACCCCTTAAGAGGGATCGTCAACTCATCTTACCTGCAACCACATGGCTTTCCGATGGAGGATGATGCCGCAGAGTGTCGGGATTCCGGCACCAAAAACGCCTATTCCACGTCTTCCGGGGGTTCCCCCGCCGCCTGGATTGTTGCGTTAATGGCGACGGCAGCGGCGTTGGCCTCCTTGCGGTTCATGGGCAGGATCCGGTCATCCCCGTTCCTGAGATGGATCGACACAAAGGCCGGGGTCTCTTTGAAAGCTTCCAGAAGACTTCTCACAAAAAAGAAGAGAAGCACGGCCAGGCTGATCGACCAAAGGATCCAGTGGTTGGTGGTCTCGGGGCGCAAGGGCATGGCCAGGGCAATCAAAGTCAGCACCCCCGTGATGATGCTGGTGACGATAAACTTTCCCCGTTTGGTGTGCTCGACTTCGACCTCGGCCCGCAAAAGCGCGACGATGGGGAAAAGATCCACTCCGACCTGCAACAGACTCTCTGTTAAAAGATAACCCGGTCCCTCCAAAATCACATGCATGCCTTCTGGAATTTCGTCAAGGGTCTCCTCAGCTAAGAAAACAGCCAAAGGAGCCCAATCTTCCATGCCTTCACTCCAGGCAAGTTGATCGTCAGAATAAACGCCTCGTTCCACCCCCTCCCTGAGAACCTCGGTGGTTAGCGGTCCGACCCTTTCTTCACCCGCCAAGACATAAATGGCAGACATGTATAAGAGGTTTTTAATAAAATCTCTGAGGGAAATGCAAGCCCGGATTTCGCCTGCGCGGGATTGTGGATCCGGATCAAAGAGTGAGCGGGCAAGGAACTGCCAGCCCTACCATCAATGGGGCGCTTCGCGCTTGCGCCAGCATGTCCTTCCTTGGGTAGGGCGCGTCAGTCACTTGACCGCCGACTTTTTAAAACCTGAACTCCCACCAGCAGAAGCCCGGCTCAGGCTCGACCCATATAAGTGCCGGTCCGGGTATCGATTTTGATGAGTTCCCCTTCTTTGATGAAGAGGGGGACTTGCACGATTTTACCGGTTTCGAGAGTGGCGGGCTTTTGAACATTGTTGGCGCTATCGCCGCGGATGCCTTCGGCGGATTCGGTCACCTTAAGCGTCACCGAGGCCGGAAGTTCAATCTGGGCCGGACGGCCTTCGATGCTAAGAACCTCAACCTTGAGGTTTTCCACCAGAAAATCTTTGGACTCCGACACAAGGTCTTCCTGAAGGGTGATCGTCTCGTAGGTCTCCGGGTTGATGAAATTGTAACCCTGGGGGTCTTTGTAGCTGAACTCGAGTTGCTGACGGTTCACGTCCACCAAGTCCACTTTCTCCGTGGAGGAAAACCGGACATCAGCGGATTTACCGGTATTGATGTAGCGGATGATTGCCTGCACAAACGCCCGGAGGTTGCCGGGGGTGCGGTGTTGAACTTCAAGGACGATGGCCGGGTTTCCGTTGTAACGGATTGCCATGCCTTTGCGGAGATCGTTTGCGAGTGCCATTGGGAGTTAAGGAAATACGACAAAACCTGGAGGAATGCAGCAATTTTCCGAAGGAAGATTTCTTGAGCCAAACCCCTTGATATCCGCGCTTGCGAAGTTGCTGGATTCCGGCAAATTGGTGGGTCATGCCTGTTATCACGATTATTTTTGGAGCTTTGCTTGACCTTGTGGGGACCACGGCCTGGCTTTCGACCGGACGCCAATCCATCACGGCCCTGATCCCTGCCTTTCTGGGAACGTTGATGATTGTGGCCGGTGTCCTTGCCTACGCAAAACCCGGGATCCGTAAACATGTCATGCACGTCGCCGCGACGCTGGGGCTGCTGGGTTTTCTGGGTAGTGCGAAAGGCCTCCTTCAGTTGCCGGCCCTGTTAAGCGGTGCGGAGGTCGTTCGGCCGGCAGCCGTGATGGCCCAATCCATCACGGCGATTCTGACTCTGATCTTTCTGGCTCTCTGCGTGAATTCTTTTATCGCGGCGAGAAAAAACCGGGAAAAGGCCTCACGACCGCTTAACTGAAACTTTTTTGGCCCGGTGGGATCCTGCCACCGCTTCAAGGAACGCTTTGCTTCCATCCCGGAGAGCCCGGACCTTGGAGCCGGGGGCATCGCACCATTCAACGGGGCGCTCCACGATGCGGAAACCCAAGCGATCGGCTAACGCGAGGGCTTCCACGTCAAAACCAAAACCATCCACGGTGAGGTTCTCAAAGACGGCCTTTGCGGCGTCTTTCCGGAAAGCCTTGAACCCGCATTGGGTGTCATGAAATTTCGTGGCCCCGCAGAGCCGGAGGCAGAGGTTGAACGCCCGGCCGGCCAGGACGCGGCGCAGTGGCTGACTACGCACGATCACGCTCTCAGGATGTTGCCGGCTTCCAAAAACCACATCAGCGCCATTTTTGAACTCCGCGAGAAAATCCAGAACAAAGCTCAGGGGCACGCTCAAGTCCGCATCCATAAAAAAGATGATGTCTCCTGTGGCAGCCAGCATCCCGGTTTTCACGGCGAAGCCCTTGCCACGGGCCACGGGGTTCGCGATCACACGAAACCGGGGATCCGCCGTGGCATGGGATGTGGCAATTTCGACGGTTTGGTCCGTTCCTTTTTCGATCACAACGACGACTTCGCTGGTTAAGCCGGTACGATCCAAGAAATCCTCCACCGCCGCAAGGGTGGAAGGGAGGCGACTCTGCTCATTCCGGCAGGGGATCACAAGGGACACATCTGGCATTCGGGTGCAAAGTGAAAATCATTCCGGCCCGTCGCGCCAGCACGATCTCACTTGAGAGATGCCGCCCGTTCAGACAGATTGCACCGATGACCGTCAATGAACGTCTCAAAAAATTCCTAAGCCGCGAGCCACAACTCGCAGAGGCAGCCTTTGTTGCGCCGAGCGCGGATATTCAGGGCGATGTCCGCCTGGGACGCGATGCGAGCGTGTTTTATGGCAGTGTGCTGCGGGGCGACATTGAGTCCATCCTGATTGGTGAAGCCACCAATGTGCAGGATGGGGCCATCATTCACCTTGCGGACGATCTTCCCGCCATCATTGGAAAATTTTGCACGCTCGGTCATGGGGCGATTATTCATGCCTGCACCGTCGAGGATGCCTGCCTGATTGGCATGAGAGCCACCGTGCTTGATGGGGCTATCATTGGCACCGAATCGCTGGTTGCGGCCGGATCGGTTGTCACGCCCGGCACCGTGATTCCTCCCGGATCGATGGTGATGGGCGCCCCCGCAAAAGTGAAACGCGAACTCTCCGCCGAGGAGCGCCGGGGCCTGTGGCATTGGGCCGAAAAATATGTCGTGGTGGCCAAGGCCCACGCCGCCCGCCTGTGAGCTCTATTGTCAGCGTCGCGGGACTCAGAAAAACTTTTGGTGAAACAAAAGCCGTTGATGGGGTCTCCTTTGACGTTCCGGAAGGCGAAATTCTCGGCTTGCTTGGACCCAATGGAGCGGGAAAAACCACGCTTTTGTCCATCCTGCTCGGGCTGATCACTCCCACGGAAGGTTCTGTCCACATCTTCGGGTTGGAATTTGACCGCCACCGCGTGGAAATTCTCCGCCGCTGCAACACCTCCTCCGCCTTTGTCGCGCTGCCGGGCAATTTGACGGTTGAAGAAAACCTCGCGTTTTTTGGGCGGCTGTATGGGGTGAAAAACGCCACCAAGCGCATTGTGTCGCTGTTGGAGACCTTCGAGGTCGGTCATCTCCGGAAAAGCATCACCGGCCGGCTGTCATCCGGCGAGTCGGCCCGCGTCAACCTCTGCAAGGCCCTGCTTAATGATCCCGGACTGATCCTTTTTGACGAACCCACCGCCAGCCTGGATCCTGACATGGCGGACAAATTTCGAAAGATCCTGAAAGGCCTGCAACGTGATCGCGCGATCACCATGCTCTACACATCCCACAACATGCGTGATGTGGAAGAGGTGTGCGGACGGATCCTCTTTCTTCAACACGGGAAAATCCTGGCGGACGGATCCTCAGCCGAGATCCTCGCGCGCTTTGGCAAGGAATCGCTCGAAGAGGTCTTTATCCAAGTCGCAAGGGAACCCCACGCTCCATGAACTTTGGCATCATTTATGGCCTGGTGCTTCGCTACACCTACCTCTACCGCCGGTCCGTCCCGCGGATGATTGAATTGGTTTTCTGGCCGCTCATGGATTTGCTGGTGTGGGGATTCCTCACCGTGTATCTGCAAAAACTCAACCCGGAGGTCCCGGGAGCTGTCACCTTTCTGATCGGCGCTATGATTTTTTGGGATGTGATTTACCGGTCCGGTCAAGGCGTCACAATGTCCTTCCTTGAAGATGTCTGGACCCGGAACCTGCTTAACATTTTTGTCGCACCGGTCCGGATCCGGGAATTCCTTGTGGCCACGTTTATTGTCGGTCTCCTCAAAATCGCCATCATTGTCGCCATTCTGACGGTTATTGCCGCCGCCTTTTACAATTTTCAATTGTGGTCACTGGGGTTTGCGCTGGCCCCCTTTCTCGCGAATCTGCTCCTCATGGGCTGGTCGATTGGCATGGTCACCACGGCTCTCATTCTTCGCTACGGGCAGGCCGTGGAAGCACTCGCTTGGGCCATTCCTTTCCTCATCCAACCTGTGTCCGCTGTGTTTTATCCGGTCAGTGTCCTGCCCCCCGCCTTGCAGGTTGTGGCCTTCGGGATCCCATCAACCCATGTGTTTGAAGGCATGCGCGCCATTCTGGCCGGGAATCCCATGCCAACCAACACCCTCCTCTACGCCACCGGATTGAACGTGATCTGGATGGCGGCGTCGGCCGCCTTTTTTGCCATCATGTTTGCCTCAGCCCGCAAACACGGTTACCTCACCAAACTCGGAACCCAATAAGCCATGGTCATTCACAGCGCCACTCACCAATGCAGCTCACCGGACCTGGAGACCTGCCCGATCTCTGACCTTCCAGAGTTTGCTTTTATCGGTCGATCCAATGTCGGCAAGTCGTCATTGATCAACATGCTGACCCGCGTCCAGGGCCTTGCCAAAGTTTCTTCAACCCCCGGCAAAACCCGATTGATCAATTTTTTCACGATCAACAAAAAATGGTCCCTCGTCGATTTGCCCGGCTACGGCTATGCCAAGGTCGGCAAAAAAGACCGAACGAAATTCAGCGTCGTCGTCGCGCAATATTTAAAACACCGGCCCAACCTGAGATGCACGTTTGTGCTCATTGATTCCCGGCTGACCCCCCAGCCTATCGACCTCGATTTTCTGCACTGGATGGTCGGGTGCGGGTTGCCACTGGCTCTGATTTTCACCAAAGCCGACAAGCTTTCCGGGGGAGCCGCGCAGGCTAATATTGACACCTTTTTGACCCGTCTTCAGGAGCTTACCGAAGATCCCCCCCTCGTTTTGCTGAGCTCCTCCAAAGACGGCAAAGGCCGCCGAGAAATTCTGGGATTGATCGCGGAATCCATCGCTGACGAGCCCACCGTGTCGCAGAACGCATGACACTGGAGGACCTGGGTTGGAATGAGGGATTTGCCGAAGCCTGGAAAGCCCACCAACACAAGGGCTGGGTGCCTGCCCGGCTGATCCGCGACAACAAAATCAGCTACGGGGCCCTCACCGGGGACTGGGAAGAATTGGAGGTGGTTCTGAGCGGCAAGGTTTATCACGACGCGGAAACTGATGCCGACTTGCCAGCGGTGGGTGACTGGGTGGGCCTGGAGCTGGGAAACGAAAATCAGGAACATGTGATTCGAGTCCGCCTGCCCCGCCAGGCCTGCCTCTCCCGCAAAGCCTCCGGCCGCAGCACGGAAGAGCAGGTCATGGCTGCCAATGTGGATGTGGTGGTGGTGATCACCGATCCAGGCGCGGATTTTAATCTGAGGCGCATGGAACGCTACTTTGCCATCATTGGCCGGCGAGGGATCAAGCCCGTGGTCCTCGTCAACAAAGCGGATCTCTTCAGCGATGAGCAAAACCAGGCTGCGGTGCAAGCCATTCGGGCACTGAACCCCGAAGCCGATGTTCACCTCACCACCGTCACAAAAAAAGCCTCCCTCAAGGTCCTGAGGAATTATCTCAAACGCGGCGTCACCCTCACCTTCACAGGCTCCAGCGGCGTCGGCAAATCCTCGGTGATCAATGACCTTCTGGGTGACGAATATCAGGGCACGGACGAGGTCAATGCCATCACCGGCAAAGGCCGCCACACCACCACCGCCCGCGAACTCATGGTTCTGCGAAGGGGCGGCATCGTTATCGACAACCCCGGCGTGCGTGAGGTTCACATGTGGACGGATGAAACCACCCTGCGCGACCGCTTCGCGGATCTGGAGACCCTGGCCGCCCACTGCAAATATGACAATTGTCAACACGGCCCGCTCAACGCCGGCTGTGCCATCCAGGCCCACATCGCCGCTGGAAAACTTGACTCCACACGCCTGGAGGGTTTCTTGAAACTCGATGACGAAATTGCCCGGCTCCACCAAAACCGTCAAAAGCGTCAAATGACCGTCGAGCGCCGGGCCCGCCGCGAGAACCAAAAAAAATCCAGGAAATTCACCGAGCGCGAAGAGGAGGACTGATTCGCGGTCTGCTTAAACTTTTTCTTTTTTCACGGCCATGCGATCTTGCGTCAGCGATTTTGACGAGAGGCTTTGAAGACAACATCAGACCATAAAATTTCTCCACCGGCTGAGGTCCATCTTTCGCCGACAAGGAAGTTCCTTGCCGGGATTCTGCGATCTCCGTTCGCGACAGGAGCGATTGCCCCCTCTTCAAAACGCCTTGCCCGCCGGATGGTTCACGCGTCGCGGGTGAACACAGCACGTGCCATTCTTGAGCTTGGCCCCGGCACGGGGGTGGTGACGCGGGAAATTCTGGAATCCAAGCAAGAGAACGCGACGGTTCTGGCCATTGAGCGCAGCCAGGACTTTGCCAATGAGCTTGCACGGCAATATCCGCAGGTGCACGTCGTGGCAGGTTGTGCAAGCCGGCTGCGTCATCATTCCAGGCAACAGGGGTGGGATGGAGCGGATTGCATTGTCTCTGCCCTTCCTTGGACAAACTTCGCCGACGAGCTGCAAGAGAGGATCCTGCGCGAGGTTTCCACATTTCTTAGAGACGATGGTGTTTTCGTGACAATCTCCTGCGCGGGCCTCCATCTTTTGCCCCAAGGCCGCAGATTTCGCCGTTTGTTGGCATCACTGTTTTCCACCGTTGAGCGGAGCGACATTATCCTCCGCAACATCCCGCCCGCATTTATCTATCGGTGTTCGAAATAAACCGGCAGGGATGCCCGGCTGTTAAAACCTGTTGTGTAAAATATTGCCGCCCAGTCATGGAGATCGTATGGTCCGCGCCAATATCCCATACGTCACACCATGGCGAACCCTCCCTTTTCAATTCCCGCCTTATTGTCGGAAAACGCTGATCGTTTTCATTCCCGTCATGCCCTGGCAAGTGAAGGCACCGACCCACTGAGTCACCGGGCTCTGTGGGAACAGGTTCTCCGGACGGTGGAACAGCTGAATGCCAGTGGCATTGGGCGGGGAGACCGGGTGGCCATCGTCCTACCGCAGGGCCGGGAGCCGGCCGTCGCGTTTTTGGCTGTTGCGAGTGCAGCGACGTCCGCCCCCCTTAATCCCGCCTATTTGGAAAAAGAATTCATATTTTACCTTGGGGACCTGCAGGCCCGGGCTGTGATCGTGATGGCAGGTGACGCGACTCCAGTTCGTGATGCGGCTTGCTCGCTTGGTGTTCCCATCCTTGAGTTGATTCTTCGATCTGATGGGAGTTTTGATCTTTCGGGGACGGCAGGTGGGGTGACGTCATCGCCGGGACTGGCCGTCTCTGACGACGTGGCCTTGGTCCTTCACACCTCGGGCACAACCTCCCGGCCCAAGATGGTTCCGTTGACGCATAAAAACCTGTGTGCATCTGCCAGGAATATCGGGAACACCTTGGAGCTTTCGGAATTGGACATTTGCCTCAACGTGATGCCGCTTTTCCACATCCATGGCTTGGTGGCCTGCGTGCTGGCATCGTTGGCGGCTGGCGGTGCCACAGTCTGCACCCGACAGTTTGATGCCAGTCGATTCCCGGACTGGCTGGAGGTCTGGAAACCGGGTTGGTATTCGGCTGTTCCGACCATGCACCAAGCGATCCTGGCGCATCTGCAGGAACGAGGTCTGTCATCCCTGGCAAGCACCCTTCGATTGATTCGGTCCTCGTCAGCCGCGCTGCCCCCTTCGGTGATGAGAGGTCTGGAGGACACCTTTCAGGTTCCAGTGATTGAATCGTACGGCATGACAGAAGCCGCACACCAAATGGCCAGCAATCCGCTGCCGCCGCGTGCCAGGAAACCAGGTTGTGTGGGACTTCCCGCCGGTCCGGAAATTGTCATTCTGGATGATGCGGGAACCAAGAAAGAGGCGGGAACTGTTGGGGAAATTGCCATTCGTGGAGATAACGTGACCCAAGGATACCATGGCAACGCCGACGCGAATGCGCAGGCCTTCGTTGAGGGTTGGTTGCGCACCGGCGATCAAGGCTACTTTGATTCGGACGGCTACCTGTTTATCACGGGTCGGCTCAAGGAATTGATCAACCGCGGCGGCGAAAAAGTGGCTCCCCGGGAAGTGGATGAAGCGCTGCTTTCTCATCCGATGGTGAGGCAGGCCGTGGCGTTTGCCATGCCGCATCCCTCACTCGGCGAAGATGTGGCAGCGGCCGTTGTCCTGCACCCGGGAGCGGTTTGCAATGAGGCCGAATTGAGGAGCTTTGTGCTTGAACGGTTGCCGGCGTTCAAAGCCCCAAGCCGGATTGTTGTTGTGCCGGATGTCCCTCGCGGACCCACAGGAAAAATCCAGCGCATTGGTTTGGCGTCACAACTGGGGGCCGCGCTCGCGACCATTTACGAGGAGCCGGAATCCCCCATGGAAAAGCAGGTGGCGGATCTATTTGTCGAGGTGCTTGGCTGCCAGCCGGCTGGAAGGCATGGGAATTTTTTTATGCTTGGAGGGGACTCCTTGCGCGCCACGCAGGTGCTTACGCGGCTTGGTCAGAGCCTGCAACTGGAACTGCCGACCCCTTTGCTTTTTCGGCTGCCAACACCTGCTTTGCTCGCTTCCGAAATGGACCGTCTTATCTCAGAAGAAGAAATCAATGAGTTGGCAGCGGCTCTGGTGGGGCTCAGTGACGCCGAACGTGAACAACTGCTCGACTAGGTAAACACTATGAAAGAATCCAAAGGCGCATTGCTGAGGCAGTGTTTAAAGCAGGGTGACGTCGTTCCATTTATCGGCGTTTATGATGTCTTCAGCGCCTCCCTTGCAGCAGAGACACATCCGGCTCTATTCATCAGCGGGTTTGGGTTCTCAGCGAGCCATTACGGGCTGCCTGATGCCGGATTTATTGCCTGGTCGGACCTTCTGGACTTTGTTCGTCGCGTGCTGGCCGTGGTGCCATCCCATCATCTGCTGGTCGACATTGATGACGGATATTGTGACACCTCCGTGGCCTGTCATGTCGCAAAGTCGCTGGAGCACATAGGAGCTTCCGGCGTCGTGCTCGAGGATCAAGCGCGTCCGCGGCGGTGCGGGCATTTGGACGGCAAACAAATCCTGCCCCTGGAGGAATATCTTGAAAAACTCCGGGCCGTGTTGGCCTGCCGCAAGGAACTCTTTGTGGTTGCTCGCACGGACGCCTCGGACGTGGATGACATCAAGCGCCGTGTGGTCGCTTTCCGGGAGGCCGGAGCCGACGCCGTGCTTGCAGATGGCATTCGCTCTCTCGATGTGCTCAAAGAAATTCGAGCCATCGTTGATTGCCCGGTGGCCTTTAACCAAATTGCCGGCGGCAAATCGCCGGTGTGCCGCCTGGGGGAACTTGCTGACCACGGGGCCAACCTGATCATTTACAGCACACCCTGCTTGTTTGCTGCCCAAACTGCGGTGAAAAACGCCCTGGCCGAACTGGTTGCTGCGGATGGTTCTTTGGCAGCGGCGGTCGACAAGGGCAATACCCTGGCGGCTTGTAATGAAGTATTGAACAGCAACCTTAGCAGGTCCTTTTCTTGAGCGATCAGACAGACTTAAAAGAGCGCCTTGCCCGCCTAAGCCCTGAACAGCGTGCGCTGTTGGCCAAACGACTCTCTTCAGGACGGGCTGCCACGCCCTCAGGAAGTTACCTTCCCATCGAGCGGGCGGTTCCCACACGCACGTCGCATCAGGCAGGCGGACAATCCGGCAGGCTTGACATTTATCCCGCTTCCCATGGCCAGCAGAGGATGTGGTTCCTGCACGAGTATGCCGGTGCTGTACCGGTTTACGTGATCCCATCCTCCTTTCACGTGAAGGGCCCTTTTGATTTTGAACTCTTCCTTGCGTCCGTATCCGATGTGGTCCGGCGTCATGACACCCTGAGAACGAGATTTGTGATGGAGGGGGGAGAACTTTTCCAGCACGTGACCTCAGGGGCAGAATTTCTGTCGGAGATAAGGAATTTTGAACACGGGTCTGACGAATCCAAAGCTGAGGCCGTTAACCAATACCTGGAGGAGGTGGTTCGCCACCGGTTCGATCTTGCAAAAACCCAGGGCTTCCGGTTGGCCGTGGCCCGGCTGGGGGAGGAAGAGCATGTGGTGTGCTTCGTCTTGCATCACATCATTTCCGACGGCTGGTCCCGATCGAATCTTTGGCGCGACGTGGGGGCCTGTTACGCGGCTCGCGCCGCTGGAACGGAGGCCCACCTGACACCGTTGCCTGTTCAGTTTGCGGACTATGCCCAATGGCAGCAGCGTCAGTTTGCCACCGGCTCATTTGAGAGGATGGCTGAATACTGGAAAAACCAACTTGCGGGGAAGCTGGAGCCACTTGAATTGCCTTCTGACCGTGCACGGCCGCCAAAGGAATCATTTGCGGGAGCCCGGGCTGTCGTGTCTCTCGATTCCGAACTCATTGCGGGATTAACCGCGCGGGCCAGAGAAGAAGGGGCGACCCTGTTTATGATCCTCCTTGCCGCATTCAAGGCCCTGTTGTTCCGTTACACCGGGCGGGATGACCTGCTGGTCGGAGTTCCCATTGCCAACCGCCAACGCTCGGAGGTTGAGGGACTCGTCGGATTTTTTGTCAACACCCTCGTCATGAGGACAAATCTTTCCGGCGACCCAACCTTTCGCGAGCTTCTGAGCCGTGTGAAAGAGACGGCGATTGATGCGTATGCCCATCAGGACATGCCATTTGAAAAGCTGGTGGAAATGCTTCACGTGCAGCGAGCCGCAGGCCTTGCGCCGGTATTCCAGGTGAGCTTCGCCTTGCAGGATTTTCCTGCCGTGACAATGGAATTACCGGGAACGAAAGCCACGGCATGGTCCACCGAAACGCACACAAGCAAATTCGATTTCTCTCTTGCGATAGAAAAAACCACGGATGGATGGACAGCCACGGCGGAATACAGCACCGATTTGTTTGATCCTGATCGCGTCGAACGGATGTTGGGTCATTGGCGTGTGATGCTGGAGAGCCTTGTCGATGATCCCGGGCAGCGTCTTCACACAATCCCGCTGCTGACGCAAAAAGAACGCCATCAATTGCTGGGGGAGTGGAACCGGAACGAACGTCCGTATCCGCAAGACAAGTGCCTTCATCAGTTGTTTGAGGACCAGGTGAAAGTCTCCCCTGATGTCGACGCTGTTCTGTTCGAGGGGCAGGCCCTGAGTTACCGGGACCTCAACCGGCAGGCCAACCTTTTTGCCAACCACCTTCGTGGCATGGGCGTGGGACCGGAGGTGGTCGTCGGGCTTTGTGTCGAACGCTCCCTGGAAATGGTGGTCGGGCTATTGGGTATTTTGAAGGCGGGGG
>JBGSPC010000067.1:0-6675 GCA_041738805.1 Terrimicrobiaceae bacterium
GAGGTGGTCTCCCTGCTCGAGTTCCTTCAGAACAGCCTGGCTTGTCACAAGTTGGTATCGGCACGATTCACCATCCCACCAATCCCTCGTCCACTGCCGCACAGCAATCATTTCCGGGGTGGAGCGCACGGAGTGGTAGAAAGAGGGGATTGTTGTCTCGATGTAAACAGTCGGCTTCATTTCATTGGATAGGTGATCTCAGGCACATAGCGCATGACTTCGTTGTCGCGGTACGGGATGGCGCCGGGGAGGAGCTTGCCTTTTGCGTTCCATGTCTTCCACCAGTGCTCGGCGAATTCCAGGATTGTTTGTGGTGTTCCTGTGCCGATATTGGCGATGCGAATTTGGTGGGAAGGTGGGAAGGTGGGAAGGTGTGGAGGGGAATTATGAATGTTGAATGTTGAATGTTGAATATTGAATGGAGGGTCTGACTTTTCTACTTTTGCACTTTTGCACCTTTCACTTTGATACTGCTGCTCTGCTGCACGCAGGAAAGCTTGGGCGACTGTTTCCACGGGGACGAAATCACGGACTTGTTGACCAAGCGTCATGGGAAAGTCTTCGCCGGCTGCAGCTGCTTTTTGCAGGCTGGGCCAAAGGTTTTCGTGGTGTTGGCCTGGTCCGTAAACAGTGAACGGACGGAGATAGGTCAACGCGAGTTGGTGATCTGAGCAGAATGCTTGGATGCCATGGAAGAAGCTTGTTTTTGAAGACGCATAAGGTCCGGCGGGCAGGAGAGGGGCGTTCACAGGAATTTTTTCATACTGTGTGGCGGATCCTCCATATTCCATACATGTGCCGCACAAAATGTAGCGATTCACCCCCGCGCGTTGCGCAGCCACTATGAGGGCCATCGAATCTGCAACATTGATCTGAAACGCATCTGTCCACGAAATTTTCTGGGGTGAGACGCCGGCAGCCGCCAAATGCACGAGAACGTCAACCCCCTCAAACCACGCGGCTGTTGCGTCACTTAATTCTCCCTCAATCCACTGGGGTTCTTTGGTCTGAAGAATTCGCGGACGACTACCGCTCCGGCGCAGGGCTATGACCTCGTGTCCGGCATCAAGCGCAGCCTTCAGAAAATGAGACCCGATAAAACCTGTGGAGCCGGTGAGAAAAATGCGCATGAAGAAAAAGCTAAGAGGTAAAAGCTAAAAGCGGAAAGCGGAGACTCAATAAAAGCAGCCTTCCTTTTTCATTTTCAGCTTTTTGATTTCCTCTTTTCAGCGGCATTTCTCCCAATGGTCGTGAAGATCGCGAGCAGCTCTCGGGATTCTTGTAGCAAGGGAGGAGTGCCTGACACTTGGAGATGAGGTGACTCGCTGATCAGTTCCAGCCAAAACTCAGATTCCGAGGCCTCCTTAGTGGAAATCCCGATCTTGTTGATAAAGTCGTCTCGGGAGACGCCACGGTTCGCCTCTCGGTAGTTTGCTCCAATAGAAGTTCCTGATCGGAGAAGCTGACGACCAACAACATCACCGGCCCGGTTGTTTGGAAGTCGCTGAACAAGGTCAATCACATCCAAAGCAAAGTGCTTTGTCCGATTTTCGAGCTCATTTTTAGCCATGATAGTTAGGTTTTTGAATTTCCGCTTTTCTACTTTAGCTTTTCGCTTTCCTGCCTGACAAACTCCCGGATCGTCTGGATTTCATAATCGAGTTGCGCGGGCGTAAGCCCGGGGTAGGTGCCGAGGAAAATCGCGGTGTGCATGATTTCGTCAGCGCCGGGAAGGGAGGAAGAAAAAGTTGAAGGCTGAAAGCTGAAAGCTGAAACGGTTTCCTCTTTTCGCTTTTCGCTTTTCGCTTTGTCCTCCCCTGCGATCCGGAACGCTTTTGGATTGTCTTTTCGGAGTTGGACAAAGGCAGGTTGGCGGAGGAGATTGCCGCCAAAAAGCATGCGGTTGCCAATTTTCCTGTCATCAAGGTAAGAAGCAAAATCCCGCACCGTGAACGGAGCCGATGGCTTCACGCGAATCATAAAACCAAACCAGCTGCAATCGGTCCGGCATCCGGTGGAATCCCAAAGAAAAGTGGAAGGTGGAAAGTTGAAAGCTGAAACGTCGGAGGCGGAAATATCAGCGGTGGAAGGTGGGGAGGTGGGAAGGTTGTCCGCTTTCAGCTTTTCGCTTTTCGATTTTTCCCATCCGGTGGCATGTGTTGGAAGGTTGAAATCGAAGAATTCTTCGAGGTCGGCCAATCCTTGGCGGAGGGTTTCCCAATTTTGTTTTCTGGCTTCGATGAATGCCGGCAGTCGCTTGAGTTGGACCCGGCCGATCGCGGCTTGGGGATCCAGAGGCTTCAGATTGTAGCCCAAATGACTGTAGATGTATTTGTGGTCGTAGCCTTCGGGCAGTTCTCCGAGTTGCCACTGAAAGCGCTTGTTGCAGGTATTGTCTTTTCCGGATGGGCACCAACAATCGCGGCCCCAATCACGAAAACTCTCGGCGTAGGTTTTTAGACCGGGTCGGCGGATGATGTTTACGGCGCCTCCTTCGCCCATCGTGAGATGGTGCGGAGGGTAGAAGGATTGCGTGCTTATATCCCCAAAGCTCCCCGTATAGGCGGTCAAATGCCCGTCCTGAATCCGGGGAAAAGGTGAAGGTTGAAAGCTGAAAGCTGATGCAGACGAAACTTCGGTCTTTTCTCTTTCAGCTTTTAGCTTTCCGCTTTTCTCTTCGGCAAGCCGAAGAAGGTGGTCGAGACCGAGGGTTTTTGCCATTTCCACAGGCATGGAGTAAGTGCAACCCAAGGCATCGCAGTTGTCCTCAATGAGCCAAAGGTCGTACTTTTTGCAAAACCCCAAAACTGATGCCAGATCGAACGGATTCCCCAAGGTGTGGGCCATCATCACCGCTTTGGTTTTTCCCGGGGAATAGGCCGCTTCGAGTTGGTCGACCCTGGCATTTCCCGTGGAAGGGTCATTATCAATAAACACGGGGACACATCCGTTTTGGATGATGGGCGCGACGGTTGTTGGGAAACCTGCCGCACAGGTGATCACTTCATCGCCGGGTCGAATGCGTTTGTGGTCAGGGAGTTTGTGGGTTGTGAGGCATGAGAGCGCAATCAGATTCGCGGAGGATCCTGAGTTGACAAGCAGGCTGTGTTTAACTCCGAGAAAAGCCGCAAGTTCTTTCTCGAAGGCCTCTCCTTCGGGGCCAAGCGTCAGCCAAAAATCAAGGGTCGCAGAAACGGCGGCCTCAACCTCGTCTTCGGTGAAAACGCGACCGGCATAAGGCACTGGTGGGAAAGTGGAAAGGTCGGAAGGTGGGAAGGTTTCTGCTTTTCGCTTTTCGCTTTTCGCTTTTTCTTCTTCCAGGCGGAGCGGGTCGTTGCCTGGACGGTTTGTGGTGTGAGTGAGGCGTGAATACTCCCTCGTCAGGCGGAGGATCTCGGCTTTAAGTTCAGATGGAATCATGAGAGAAATTTAGAGGAATGAAAGGGATAAAGGGGATGGTGTGGAAAGGTGGGAATCTTAAGGCGTTGAGATAGAACGACAGGGATTAAGGGAATGAAAGGGATGGTTGAGACAAATTGAAGTCTGGAGTTGATGTTTGGTTACGGCTGCAAAGCCGAATTTGTTTCAAGTGTCGAATATGTTCACGGGAGGCTCTGTGCAGGCTCCTCTCTGCCTTTAATCTCTTTCATCCCTGTGAATTAAACGCTCTCGTATTCAAGAATCTGACGCCGACTAAGGTCCGAAAATTCTTTGGGGCTCTTGCAGTTTGTCGCTTCCCGATACCAACCGACTGTTTTTTTGATGGTTGTTGGAAAATCCCATCGTGGCTGCCACCCCAGAGTGTGGAACGCTTTATCGGTTGCAAGGTTGAGTTTTCCGGCTTCGTGGGGTGCGCTCGAATCGGATTTATCCTCCCATTTTCCAGGCCAATGCTTGAGGATTTCCTGCACAAGTTCGGCAACGGTGCGGTTGGAATCAAGAGCCGGTCCAAAGTTGAAGGCGGCGGCTGAAGCGGCGGCGGAGGCCGCAGAAGATTGAAGATGGGAGATGGAAGATAGCTGTGATGCGAGGAGGAGGTATCCGCTGAGGGGTTCCAAGACATGCTGCCATGGCCGCGTGGCGGTTTTGTTGCGGATGGGGACGGCTTCTCCGTTTTGGAGGGCACGAATGCTATCCGGGACGATCCGATCCAGAGCCCAGTCTCCGCCACCGATCACATTGCCGGCTCGAGCGCTCGCGATCTTGACCGGGTGATCAGCAAAGAAAGCCCTCCGCCATGATGCAATCGCAAGCTCGGCGGCCGCTTTACTGGAACTGTAGGGATCATAACCTCCAAGCGAATCCTCCTCGCGATATCCGTGCAGCCATTCCCGGTTTTCATAACATTTGTCGGTCGTGATCATGACCGCCGTCAGACGGCGAAGTTCTTGGTTTTTGGTTCTTGGTTCTTTGCTGTTGGTTGCGAGCGAGCGCAGCGCCTCGAGGACGTTGATCGTGCCCATGACGTTGGTTTGCCAAGTTTCAACGGGTTGGTCATAAGAGAGACGCACGAGGGGCTGGGCAGCCATGTGGAAGAGAAAACCGGGATCGCAGTCCACGATGGCTTTGCGGATTGACTCGGCGTTGCGCAAATCCCCACGGATATCGACGACCCGATCCGAAAGGCCGAGCTGAGAAAACAGTGAGGGACTTGAAACAGGATCCGGAAGGCTGAAACCTGTGACTTCCGCACCCAGCATGAGCAGCCATTCGCAGAGCCAGGACCCCTTGAAACCCGTGTGGCCGGTGACAAACACCTTGCATCCACGGTAGGTGTTTGTGAGTTGAAGTTGCTGAGCTTGCATAGGAGAGGGGGCGTTCTTGGTTCTGCGTTCTTAGTTCTTGGTTATTTGCGGTCCGAGCGGAGGAGGTACGCGATGAATCCACCGATTTTGTTCCGGGCACTGTCGGCAAGCTCGTAGAGGTCGTGGAATTCCTGCTCGGTTATGTCTCGTTGATCTAGAGCAACGTAGAGCTGACTTTGCACTTCGGATGCTGATCTCTGCGCGTAGCGGAGAAATTTTACAAACTCGGCATTTGATCCACCATCAAAACCTTCCCTCCGGCGGGTAGCCCCCTCACTTTTGCAGCCATTTACTACGACGTCCCCTCGATTTCTTGAGTTGCCATTCAAAGTAACGGGCTTCTTCACGAGTTGCGAACGCTTCCTTTTTGACCAAGTGCCAAGGTCTGTTTGCTCTTGTTGATTTAACATTTCCCGCATTGTGCTCAGAAAGGCGTCGTTCCAAATCATCTGTCTGGCCGACATACACCCGACCACATTTTGATTGAATGGCATATACATAAAACTTCACCGACCTACGGGGCGGAGCGCAATGTTGTGCATTACGGATCCAGCCGCACGGGTTATTTGGTCTTTCAGCCCGAAGTCCTTCGCAAATTGGGGCTTGTTTGTCGCAGCATAAACCATCTTTGTGAGCTCCCGCGCGAGCTGCCACACTTCAACTTCCTCGAATCTTTCGATTTTCATACCTGCAACCAAGAACCAGGAACAAAGAACAAATAACGAGGCGTCAATCTTTCCATATCTTCCATGGAGCCTTGTCGGAATCCCACAGTTTGTTAAGGAGAGTGAACTCCTGATAGGTATCCATAGGCTGCCAAAAGCCATTGTGCTCAAAAGATCCAAGCTGTCTTTCTTTTGTCATTTGCTTCATGGGCTCCTGTTCAAGCATCATCGAAGGGTCATCTGGCAAATAAGAAAAAATCGATCGGCTGCAGACCATGAAGCCACCATTGATAAATCCACCCTCGGCTTGGGGCTTCTCGTTGAAACCCTGCACCGTGCCGTCAGCTTCAAGACCCAATTCTCCGAAACGACCGGGAGGATGAACCGCCGTGAGAGTGCAGGTTTTTCCGGAAATCATGTGCTGGTTGATGCTCGCAGGGATGTCCACCTGGCCGACCCCGTCACCATAAGTTAATAGAAAGTGGGCGTCCTCACCGAGATATCGCTCAATCTGTTTGATCCGGAAGGCCGTCATCGAATTTTCCCCGGTGTCGGCCAGGGTAACCTCCCAGTCCTCCTCATTGTGGTTGTTATGAAATTTGACCTCGGGCGAGCGCCCCAGAGTCAAAGTGCTGTCGCACGTGTGCCAGAGATAGTTGCGAAAATAGTCTTTGATCATGTCGCCTTTGTAGCCGAGACAGAGGATAAATTCTTTGTGTCCGTAATGGGCATAGGTTTTCATGATGTGCCAAAGAATCGGCCTGTTACCAATTGGCACCATGGGTTTGGGACGATATTCGGTTTCTTCACGAAGCCTTGTGCCTTTCCCACCGCAGAGGATAACGACTTTCATATTTTGGGGTTTTGGAATCTCGAATTGAGCATGGTATCAATATTGGATCGTGCAGCCCTTCCGGGCAAGGAATAGAGCGACTTCGGAGCCAAGGAGGACGGAGGATGGAGTGATGAGGGTTTTCATGGGAAAGGGAGAGTGATTGTGAATTTTGAATGATAAATTTTGAATGGGGCGACGGCTTTGCGCGGGAGATCGAAGATGGTAGATGGGATGTGAGAGTTCTCGTGACGGGTGGACTGCGGATTTCAGTTTTTGGATAGGTTTTTAATTCAAAATCCATCATTCAAAATTCAAAATTTCATCAAGTGGCGAGTGTTATAGCGGGTAGCGGGTAGCGGGTAGCGGGTAG
>JBGSPC010000075.1:0-7049 GCA_041738805.1 Terrimicrobiaceae bacterium
GAAAATCGCGGCTCCGCCGCCATCAAACGACGACCAAAGCACCGCTTGCATCACGCCAGAAAATAAACTAAAAAAACCTCATCCGAAGTGGTGCACTTTGATGTGACCACAGGTGGTGCACTTTGATGTGACCGGCGAGAACGATGGCAAAGGAACTTCGTGGTTTGATGATGTTGCGATCCTGGATGCCTGAGCGGCTCTGCACCCCGATCTCTTATGCATGTTTTCAGACCACTTTGTGAGGCTGATTTGGAAGGGCTCGTCCAACTGGCCCGTTCCACCGGCGGAGGGCTTACGACGCTGCCGGCCGATCAGGAATTCCTGGAGTCCCGCATCCAAGACTCCATGAATGCATTCAATCCGCGAGTCCGCAAACCGGGAGGGGAGTATTATCTCTTCGGGATTGAGGACCTCAAAACCGGGCAAATCGTTGGCACATCGGGCATCGGAGCCCGGGTTGGCGGCTTCGAGCCCTGGTACAGCTACCAGATCGTTCAGGAGCGTTTCGTTCATGAACCGCTCGGCGCTGACAAGACCATGCAGCTCCTGCAATTGAAAAAGGAGCACCGGGGCCCATCGGAGGTCTGCTCGCTTTTTCTGCGTTCCGACTGCCGCAGGGGAGCTTTGGGCCGTTTGCTGTCGCTGTCCCGATTTCTCTTTATGGCGGCATTCCCGGAACGCTTCACCCCCACCGTCATTGCGGAAATGCGCGGGTTCAGCAATGAGGAGGGCAAGTCTCCGTTCTGGGAAGCGGTTGGACGTCACTTTTTCCAGAACGACTATTATGCCGCGGACGTCCTGAGCGGTTTGGGTGAGAAGGGGTTCATTGCAGACCTCATGCCAAGGCATCCGCTGTATGTTGCGCTCCTTCCTCCCGAGGCGAGAGAGGTGATTGGCCGTGTGCATCGGGACACAGAAGCCGCCCTGTCCCTGCTGCGCTCGGAGGGATTCGATGACCTGGGAGAAGTTGATATTTTTGACGCAGGACCGCTGGTCTCTGCGTCACTCGCAAGCATTCGCACGATCCGCAGTGCACGTAAAAGCAAGCTTCAGCATGTGGCAATGTGCAATGGAGCTCCCGCTTCCGAAAAGATGATGATCACCAACGGTCGGCTGGATTTTCGTTCTTGCGTGTCCTCTATTCTGCGGCACGACGACGACACAGTCTCGGTGGACTCCGATACAGCGTCCGCGCTGAACGTGCAGGCGGGCGAACCGCTGTGGATCACTCCCCTGCGATGAGTCGGGGACGACGTTTTAACTCCATCAATCCAGCGACGGGGGACGTGGTATGGGAAGGTACTGCCGCCTCTGTCGGAGAGGTGAATGCAGCTGTTGAGCGTTCGCGTCCTGCATTCCGGTCCTGGTCCCAAACCCCGATGCACGACCGGATTGCCTGCATTTGTCAATTTGCGAAGGTGCTGATTTCACGGAAAAAGGACATTGCAGAGGCCATCTCGCTGGAGGTCGGCAAACCGACGTGGGAAGCCCTTGCCGAAGTGGAGAGCATGATCACCAAGGCGGATTATTCACTGCAGGCTTATTCCCGGCGCTGTGCGGACTTTTCCCACGGACCGGCCATCACCCGATTTCGTCCCCACGGAATCATTGCCGTTTTCGGCCCATTTAATTTTCCGGGCCATCTGCCCACTGGCCATATTCTGCCTGCTTTGCTTGCGGGGAACTCGGTGGTCTTCAAACCCAGTGAGCATGCACCGTTCGTAGCCGAGATTGTGCTTTCTGCCTGGTTGGAGGCCGGATTGCCGAGAGGAGTCCTTCAGGTAATTCAAGGTGCACGGTCAACCGGAGAAGCCCTCGCAAATAACCCCGACATCGACGGGTTGTTCTTCACCGGTGGTGAGCGCACGGGAAAATCGCTGGCCAGGTTGCTTGCCAGGACGCCTGGCAAAATCCTTGCCCTTGAGCTGGGGGGCAATAATCCCTTGGTCGTCTGGAACGTGGAAAACGTTCTTGCTGCGGCAGTCCACGCGGCACAGTCCGCCTTTCTCACCTCAGGCCAACGGTGCACCTGTGCGCGCAGGCTTGTCGTGCAGGCTGACAAAAGGGGAGACGACTTTCTGGAAAAGTTCGCGCAGCTCGTATCAGGCATTCGGATCGGAATTCACACCGATCGCCCGGAGCCTTTCATGGGTCCAGTGATTACGACTGCAGTCGCCCGCCACATTCACGCCGTCCGCCAAGAATTGACCGATCGTGGCGGCAAACCGCTGGTTGAAATGAACCTGCTACGCGAAGGCACAGGCTTGATCACCCCCGGAGTAATCGATGTGACTCACGTTGAAAACCGTGAGGACCGGGAAATTTTTGGCCCGCTCCTGCAAGTCATCCGGGTTCGAAATTTTTCCGGGGCGATCACCGAGGCGAACCGGACGAGACACGGGCTTGCAGCAGGCCTGCTCAGCGATGAGAGCGGGCTTTTCGTAAAATTCCGGAACGAGGTTCGGGCTGGAGTCGTGAACTGGAACCATCCGACAACCGGCGCAAGCGGGGCGGCGCCATTCGGAGGGATTGGAGCCAGCGGCAATCATCGACCAAGCGGTTTTTTTGCCGCTGATTATTGTTCTTTTCCAGTGGCAGGTATCGAGAGCCCTGAATTGAAACTGTCCACCACGCTGCCGCCGGGCCTGATGTGCTGACCCACCCGGTATTTATGACTTCTTTCCTCAACTCTTCCGGCTCTTTTTCGCTACCACACATCATGTTCTTTTCCTTTTCTGAACGCTACCTGAACAGGGATGGGAGGTTCGCTTGGCACGCCCGGGGAGCGTAAAATTTTCCGATCAACCCCGTAAGGCGAAAGAATTGAAAAAAAACTTGATATACATGAATTTTAAACCAGAATCCCAGAAAATCCAAAAAAACCATCCATGAAATTTTCGAAAATTCTGTCTTTGAGCTTCGCTTTGCTTGCGTGCCTGTTGCCCTTGGCGACGAACCTTCCAGCCGCGAATTATTACTTCGATCCAAGCGCTGCGAACTCTTCGCTCTGGTTCAACACCCTTTGGGCCACCCCCGGCAATGTCGGCCCATATAACCAAGCCTGGGACAACACTGCCGCGAACAACAACGTTGCGAACTTCACCACCAATTCCACTGATGTGAACTACAATGTCTTCCTTGGCGGACAAACGGTGAATTTTGGCAGCGGCGGGGTGGTCTGGAACCCCACAGGCAGCTCTGTCACTCTTGCTATCAACGAAAATACACCTTCCGGATTTGTCTTTGATGGAGGGACAATCAATGCCGGTCCGAATGCGGGTTTCGTCACCCGGATTTTTCCGACTGTCTCGGGTAATTTCACAGTGACCCAGGGATTCCTTGAGCTGTTTTCCGCAGCTGCCTACACAGGCTCCGCGACGGTGAACACCGGTGCCTTCCTCTATTTCAACTCCCTGGAGGGCTCTTCCTCGTCCTCCAATGTCGCGATAAATGGAGGAACTCTTTGGCTCCGCGGGCGCAGCGGGGTACGGGAATTCGGTGCTCTTTCCGGGTCCTCGGGAACAGTGAGCATGCGCGTGGGACCCAGCAACGCTGGGGTTAACCTGCAAGTTCGTTCACTCAACGGCACTGCGACCGTGTTGGTGGAAACCTCAGCCACCTCAATCAACAGCACTCTGACAGTCAACCAGACCAGCAGTGGCACAGAGATTTTTTCAGGGAGCATTGGTGGAAAAAGCAATCAGCACCGACTTGCATTAGTTAAATCGGGGAATGGAACGCTGACGTTGACAGGAAGTGCCATCGACTTTTATCGGGAAACCGCGGTGAACGGAGGAACGCTTTTAATCAACGGTGGCACCATCCGCTATTTTGAAAACGAGCAGGGATCAGCAGCCTTCCGGGTGAGTGATGGCGGCACCCTTGGTGGCACATCAACTCTGTCGGTCCACGGAGGTGATGATGTGCTTGTGGAAAACGGCGGTGCGCTTGCCGCTGGAAACGGCATCGGCGTGGCAGGACGTACGACATTTTCATTTGCAGCAGGAGGTTCGTTTGATCTGAGCGGGGTTAGCGCGGAAACAGCCTGGCTGAAATTCGACCTCGGTGCCGATTCAACCCCCGGTACAACGTACGACCAGATCCGGATTACCAATGGAACGTTCAGTATCGGCAGCAGCCTCCTGAATTTCAATGATTTCGAATTCACGACGCTTTCCGGGTTTGACGAGGGCGTTTATACCCTTTTCGACCTTACCGGCAGCAGCACCATTTCCGGATCTCTGGGAAGCTCCCTCAGTGGAGCAATACCCGGGGGCTATTTTGGCACCCTGTCACAGAGTGGCGAGAACCTGATTCTAACGGTGATCCCCGAGCCCGGATCGGCCTTGCTCTCCCTCCTGGGCCTCGCAGCGGTCGCCTATCGCCGCAGAAAGCGCCGCTGACAGAAAAATCTGTGTCGGAATTCTGAATGAATTTCGCTGACCTGAGTCACGAAAGCAGACGGCTCGATGCTTTTGCTCGGGAAAAATGCCGCCGCAGGAGAATGGGAATCCTCGCCTTTGGAATGGTGGAGCTGTTGGTGACAATTTCGTTGATTGCCATTCTCGCTGTGCTTCTTGTCCCGGCTTGGAAACGGGTCCTCAGTGCCTCCCAAGCGGCCCAGTGCATTAACAACCTTCGCCAGATATATACTGCTTCCATGTCCTATGCTCAGGACAACAATATGGAGGTTCCCTGTGCTTACCTCAATCCCAATACGGGAATCGCTTGGCATATGGCGCTCGCCGGAGAGGGGGGCGGCGGAGTTCCGGGTCGTGTGAATGTTTATTTGCCGTTGGAATATGGAGTGCGCCCGAACGTGCTGTCCTGTCCAACCAACCCTGCCGTTGGTCAGTGGGCAGGACGCCCTGGATTGGGATCCTGGGGGTGGACCAATTACGCTGTAAACGGATATTTGTATGATGGCCTATGGAAACCCAAGCGGTTGACTGCACTCGAACGCCCCGTCGTGTTCTATTTGGATTCTTTTGACGGTGGTGAATTGACCACCTTCGAGGTTATCAAAGGAAATGCAAATCCGTGGTCGGGAGTCCATGCGGTTCATGATCGACGCATCAATATGATTTTCACCGATGGGCATGTGAAATCTCCGGCGATCTCTCCTCGAATAATCGACCCCGGCTCTGGAAACCTCGGCGAGATGGAGTTCTCCTGGTTTCGAACCGACTGAAACAGGTCACTCGACCTGAGTGAAAGTGACGTCATCGATCAGAACCTCGATGGGCTTGTCGGAAGCCATGGTCGCCGCATCGCGGATTGCCGCTCCGATTGAAGGGCGAACGTGGCGTACGCCATGCCAGAATTTTCCCTTCTCCACCACCCCCGGCTCCGAAACCCCGCCGATTTCCAAAACATGCTCCGCCCATTCCTCTCCGGGCTCCGCCGACACTGTGGGAAAGTCTGCGTATCGATGCTGACGGACCGGGGTGCCTGCAGAATAATCACGCTCGAGTGGTTTGTAGAGGTGAACTTCAAACCCGGGATCCGCTGCAGTAATAAGCTCGATGTTGGCTGTCCTGTCATTCGGGAGGTCGCTGAAATCCTCCTCTGCTCCAAACGCAATTGCTGTGGCCCCCTTTGGAACATCCTCCCATTTTGAGCCATGAAGACGAATAACCTTGTCCCCCTTGGAAGCATCCCCAGCCAGGACGGTTGCCGTATTTGGGATCGCTGCAACTGCAAGGGGGGAGAATGCCTCCCCTTGTTCGTTATAAAATCGCAGCCCTATTGCAAGCTCAACCGGGAGGTTCTCGGCCTGTTGCTTTTCTGAGGGCACCTTCACAAATAACCGCAAAACGTAATTTTTGTGAGGGTCAATCTCAACCAGCTCGGGTGAAGTCACCCAACCGCAATGTTGAAAGCGAAATGAGGCACCTCCCGTGACGCATTCCTCAAAAGTTTGGTTTCCCACATGTGCCGAAGTCCACCGATTTCCTTCATCCGCCTCGTCAAAGTTTCCGCTGGGAACCAAATTCTCACCCCATACAAGACCAACAGGCAACAAGGAGATCCCTGCGACCAGAAGCCAGCGAATCTTTGAATAGGCATTGAAGGCAATCTTCATCTTTGTTCTTGAGTTGAAGGGAATCCTGATTGATAAAACATGAATGTCAAGTTTCACAGATTTTCACCCTCCTTTCCATGAGTAAACGCCCCTCTCCCCAGCCACCGGATAAAATCACCCCGCGTCCAACCAATGCCGACCTGTGCGCTTCCTATGTGCTGCAACAAATCGAGGAAGGTCTCATCACTTCCAAAACACGTCTTGGAGAACCATCACTGGCAAAGGAAATGGGGGTGGATCGTGCTTCTGTGCGCGCAGCATTCGAGCGCTTGAGCGCGACCGGGATTTTGGAGCGCAAAGAGCGATCGGGGACCTACCTGAAGCGGATGTCTTTTGCGGATCTTCGTTCGGCAAATCAGGTCCGTTGCGAGCTGGAAATGCTGGGAGCCCGTCTTGCGTCAGTCAACGCAACAAAGAAGCAGGTCGAGCAACTTCTCACGACGGCAAGGCTGCTTGACGAGCTTACGAACACCTATGCATCGGGAGAGATGCAGGTTTGGTCATCCATCCGGAGCCTGGAGATCGAATTCCACACCATGATCGCGCGCTTCAGTCAAAACCCGTATCTGCTTTCTATGATGAATCGTGATTCCTTTTTACAAGTGTGTTTTCCATTTCTTGCCGTTTCAACCACCCTCAGGCAAAGCCAAGTCCGCCGGTTTCTGAAGGATTCAGTAAACAATATGGATGTGGCGCAAGCCATCCAACACGGAGACCCGGAGTTTTCGGGTAATGTCATGAGAAAGCATGTCGAGGGCTCCTTGGAGCTTTACAAAAAGGCAATGGAGGAACGGGATTGAAATGGGGTATCGCTCTCCCTCCGACGAAGTCTATCAACGCTCCGAATCGCCCGGCGGCTCATCGCGTCGCCTGCGGTTCGGGCTTGTCGGGCTGGGAAAAATAGGCCGCGTCCATTGGGAAAGCCTGGCGGAAATGCCCGGCGTTCAGATCGTCGCGGTGGCGG
>JBGSPC010000076.1:0-2317 GCA_041738805.1 Terrimicrobiaceae bacterium
GTCCTGTTTCCGATTTGTATTATTCCCGTGGCCATTTTCGGGAAGAAAGTGCGAAAGGCCGGGCGGGCCGAAGAAAACGAAGCCGGCGCGATGGCTGTCATTCTTCAGGAAAGTTTTGCCGGCATTCGCGTCATCAAAGCCTTTGCCCGTGAGGATTACCAAACGGCACAATTTGCCAAATCCAGCGCGACCCAATGCCGGAACAGTATGCGCGTGCGAAAAAGCATCGATATTGTTCAACCGCTCATTGAATCCGTCTCGGCCTTCGGCGTCGTGCTTGCCATTTTTTACGTCTACTATTTTGAGATCAGCCTCGCGAAATTTGTGGCCCTCTGTGCCGGGATTTTCCTTCTCTACAACCCGGTCAAAGCGCTCAGCCGCATCCCGATGCTCATGCAAAAGTGTATGGCGTCAGCAGATGCGATTTTCGAACTGCTTGGCAAACAGCCCACAATCCTTGATGCCCCCGGTGCCAAAAAAATCACCCATGCTAAAGGGGCCATCCGGTTGGAAAACGTCGGATTTTCATACACCCAGGGAACTCCGGCCATTTCGGATCTGACACTCGACATCCCCGCCGGCAAGCAGTTTGCGCTGGTTGGCTCCAGCGGGGCCGGGAAAACCACAATCCTCTCGCTTCTTCTCCGGTTCTACGACCCCCAGCAAGGGCGGGTGCTGCTTGATGGGCAGGATATCCGCGACATCACCATTGCTTCTCTTCGGGAGCAGATCGGGATCGTCAGTCAGGAGACGTTTCTTTTCCATGACACCATCTACGAAAACATCCGCTACGGACGCCTTGATGCGACAAAGGAAGAAATCATGGAGGCGGCAAAGCTGGCTTACGCCCATGAATTTATCATGGCCCAGTCCGAGGGGTATGACACGATCGTTGGGGATAAAGGATGCCTGCTTTCCGGGGGGCAGCAGCAGAGGCTTTCCATTGCGCGGGCCTTGCTGAAGAGTGCGCCGGTCCTTCTGCTTGATGAAGCCACATCGGCCCTCGATTCGGAGTCGGAGCGGATGATACAAGCCGCTTTGGACCGTCTGGCTCAAGGCCGCACGGTGATTGCGATTGCGCACCGCCTTTCCACGGTGCTCAAGGCAGACAAAATTGTGGTGATGGAAAATGGCCGGATTCTTGATATCGGGCCCCATTCGGAACTGCTCGAACGTTCGCCTGTCTATCGCCGGCTCTACGAATTGCAGTTCCTTCACACCGAGACCCTCCAACCCTGACCTCCGCCAAAAATTACCATCGCCGACCGGCGGTTTCGCGTTTTAGTCTTTCCTCATGTCGCAACCCACTCTCACTCTCGGTCTGCCGTCAGGCAGTTTGATGGATGGCACGCTCACCTTGTTTGAGCGGGCCGGATTCACCATCACGGGCTCCAAACGTTCCTACCGTCCCTCCATTGATGATCCCGAATTGCAAGTGCGGCTGCTTCGCGCCCAGGAGATCAGCCGCTACGTGGAAAATGGCCACCTTGATGCCGGCATCACAGGACGGGACTGGATCGCGGAAAACGGCTCGGACGTTGTTGAGGTCGAAGAACTCCCTTTCAGCAAAGCCACCGCGAATCCCACCCGCTGGGTGTTGGTGGTGCCTGAGGATTCTCCGATCCAGACACCTGCCGACCTGGAAGGTAAGCGCGTTGCGACCGAAGCCGTGGGTCTGGCCAAAAAGTTTTTTTCTGAACAGGGTGTGAATGCCCTCATCGAGTTCTCGTGGGGTGCCACCGAGGTGAAGGTCCCTGAGTTGGTGGATGCCATCATTGACATCACCGAAACCGGGTCTTCTCTGCGTGCCAACAAGCTGCGTATTGTGGCAACCCTCATGGAATCCTTCCCCGTGCTTGCTGCCAACCGGGCCGCTCTGGAGGACCCTTGGAAAAAAGCAAAACTTGAGAGTCTGGCCCTTCTCTTGAAAAGTGCCCTCAACGCGCGCGACATGGTCGGACTCAAAATGAATTTTCCTGAGCCGGGATTGAAGAATTTGCTTGTCGCCCTGCCATCCCTGCGCAATCCTACCGTTTCGCCCTTGGCTCAGGCCGGGTGGGTCGCCGTCGAAACCATCATTGAAGAAAAGGTGGTTCGCGAGATTATCCCGAAGCTGAAAACTCTGGGGGCGGAGGGGATTATTGAATATCCCCTCAACAAAGTCGTGTATTAAGTCAGATTTCCGTCCCACCCATGGGTTCACTCAAAAAAACTAGAAAAGCCAAAATTGCCAAGCACAAGCGCCGTAAGCGCATGCGCGAAAATCGGCATAAGAAGCGTTTGCGCTACCGTTCTTAACGGGCCATACTATCGCACA
>JBGSPC010000097.1:0-25073 GCA_041738805.1 Terrimicrobiaceae bacterium
CGCTGCACGGGCGTCTCAAAAGCCCGCAATCTGCGGACCTCATCGAGGATTCCTTCTGTGTCGAGCTTGGATTTCAAGCGCTTGAGAGCGCGATCAATGGGCTCACCTTTTCTTACGAGGACTTCCGGCATCTAAATTCACCTACTTTCTTTAATTAAAATTGGATGAACAGGTTATCTGCCGGGGAGGAATCGGTCAAGCTTGTTGTAATGTGCTGTTGATAAGCATGTTGTGAATGATGTGTTCTTCTGGGATAGGGAAAAGGCGGCAGGCACCAGCCTCTTGGAATGGTAGGAACGCCGGTCCCTCGGTGTCCGTTGTATGGGAAGAAACAAGCCGGCTGGCAAGCGGTTGCCACGCCCTACCTTTGGTTCCGGAGCTGTCGCATCAGTGGTGGCTTGCCTGGAGGACAGCAGTCGGTCACCCTGATCGCATGAACCTTTCCTTTGATCAGCAAGCCAACAAAAAAGCGTTCCAGATCAACATGGATCCCAAAATTTATGGAACGTTTGCTGAAATTGGAGCCGGGCAGGAAGTGGCCAGGCGGTTTTTTTCGGTGGGAGGGGCTGCGGGGACGGTGGCCAAGACCATGTCGGCTTATGACATGACCTTCAGTGATGCGATTTATGGGTCATCAGCCCGCTATGTGAGTCGGGGCAGGTTGGAAAAGATGTTGGACCATGAATACGGGTTGCTTATCGAGCGCCTTGCAATCAAGGAGGGTGCCAGCCGCACATTTTTTGTGTTTGCCGACACGGTGGCGGCCCGGAGTTTCCGCCGTCATGATGAATCGCATGGGTGGATGGGGATTCGTTTTCAGCAACATCCCGAAGGCCCGGTCAGCGAAATTATTCTTCATGTCCGGATGTTTGATGCTGAAAATTTGCTTCAGCAGGAGGCCTTGGGTGTGGTGGGGGTGAATCTCATTCACGGGGCGTATTTTCTCGCTGACAAGCCGGAAGATTTGATCACGTCCCTGACCGATGACCTCAACCCGGGTCGCATTGGGGTTGATATGATCCGGTTCTCGGGACCCGCATTTGCCGGGGTGGACAACCGGCTGATGGCCCTTCACTTGGTGAATGGTGGATTGACGCAGGCGGCACTCTTCCGTGCAAACGGGGAGGTCATCAATGCGGCGGACACCTTTTATAAAAAACCGATTTTGGTGGAGCGGGGGAGTTTTCGTCCGGTCACCTTGCTGACAAATGACATGTTGGATGTGGCGCTCGGGATGTTTCTTAAGCAGGAATCCCTTGAGGGCGAGCAACCCGAGATCCTGATGGAGATCACCATGAAAAACCTTCTATCCAGCGGGAGTCTCGACATGCAGGACTTTCTTGATCGGGTGGACATGCTCGGTGCGCTGGGGAGGACCGTTCTGATTTCGCAACACGCTGAGTTTTTCCGATTGGCCAACTATCTAAGACTCTACAGCGACCGCCCGATTGGACTTCCGTTGGGAGTTCCCGCCTTGGCGGAGATCTTTCAACCCGACTATTATTCGGATTTGGAGGGTGGGATCCTGGAATCCCTTGGGCGCCTCTTCAAACAGAAGGTGTGCCTCTACGTCTATCCGTTGCTCAAGCCGGACGGAAGCATCGTCACCGCCGAGAATTTTGAAGTTCCCCGCGCCATTCGTCACCTCTACGCCCATCTTCTTGAAAATGGATTTATCCGCTCCATGCAAAACACACGGCCGGAATTTTTGTCCATCCGCTCGAAGGACGTCCTCGCCAAGATCCGGGCAGGGGATGCGACCTGGCAGGACATGGTTCCCGCCGAGGTGACCACCATCATCAACGACCGCGGGCTGTTCCGCCGGGAGCAACCGGAGGGCATCCCGGCCATGGAGATTGCGGCGCTGGCTTAGGTTAAGATCAGGCCCAGGTGACTTTTCCTTTGGGTTCGCGGATGACGATGTTTTTCAGGAATTCCACGCCTTTGGCCAGGCCCTCGGCGGGGGTCATGAGGCTGTCTTCATGTTCCATGGAAAGAGTGCCGTCATATCCGCACAAGCGCAGGGTGCTCACAAAATCCCGCCAGAAGTCTTCGCCGTGGCCATAACCCACCGTGCGGAAGATCCAGGCCCGGTTTTTTTCATCTCCATAATGTTTGGTGTCAAGGTAGCCATTGACGTCGGCATTGACCGGATAGAGGCCGGTGTCCTTGGCGTGGACATGATGAATGGCGCCCTCCAAGGCGCGCACGGCTTTGATGGGATCGATGCCCTGCCAAAAAAAGTGACTCGGATCAAAATTGGCGCCGATGGTGGGGCCGCAGGCCTTGCGCATTTTGAGAAGGGTCTCGGGATTGTAAACAAGGAAGCCGGGGTGGGCTTCAAAGGCAACTTTGACACCATGCTCTTTGGCGAAGGCGGCCTGCTTTTTCCAGTAGGGGATCGCCACCTTATTCCATTGCCAGTCGAGGACCTTGAGAAAATCCGGTGGCCAGGGACAGGTGACCCAGTTCGGGGCTTTGGCTCCGGTGTGGTCTCCGGGACAGCCGGAGAAGGTGGTCACCACCGGCACGCCGATTTTTGAAGCCAACTTCACCGAATCCACAAAAACTTTGTGATGGGAGGCAGCAACTTTTTTATCAGGGTGCAAAGGATTGCCATGACAAGACAGTGAGCTGATGGTCAGCCCGGAATCCGCAACCGTCCGGGTGAACGCGTCGAGTTTGGTTTTATTGGCTAACAGGTCAGCGGGTTTGCAATGGGCATCCCCGGGATAGGCTCCGGTTCCCAATTCAGCGGTCTCACAGCCAAGGTCGGAGATGGTTTGAAGGGCTTTTTTGAGGGGGAGGTTGCTCAGGATCGCGGAAAAAACTCCAACTTTCATAAGGGACTGAATCTTCCATAGAATTCCAAAGGCGTCGAGATTTTCTGAGCGACGCACGGCGTGGCTGCCAAGTGTGATTAAATGTGGGTGAGGTGGAGGAGTTCTTCAGAGGGTGGATCGCGATCTCCGAGCGCGATGGGAGCAAGTGGCGGCAGAGCCGCGTACGATTTCTCATCGTGCGGCGGAGCGCCCGATCCACCGCACCCACTTTTAGTTATACCCATTGGCGCTGCGCCTTGGAACACAGTCTTGAACATCACGATGCCTAGAAGGTATAAATCGTCCTCGTGGAATCCGCACTGCCACCACAAGAACGCCAAACCGACTTGAACGAACGACAGCGGGCGGGAATGACCTTGTTCCTTGCTCTCCTGCTGTTTGGAATGGCGGCGCTTTTTTACTTTGGAGGGGAAGGAGGTGTTTTCACCTACGTCGCTGCCTTGCCCGCACTTTTTGGAATTCTTCTCACGTATGGCTTTATCCATGCCCTCCTTGCCTCAAAAACCCCTCCAACAACGATCATCCTGACTTCAGACCCCATGATCCGCGGCCACAAAACCGGGCTAACCATCCGCCAACACGGGCCGGTCCGCCTCGAAAACCTGCGGGTGAATCTGGTCTGCGAAAAAAGCGTGCGGAAAGACAAAAGCCGCGACCTCACCTACCCGCACCAGATGGAAGTTTTTGATAGCGGTCCCTGCGAGGTGGCCCTCCTGGACTCTACCGAATTTCAAACATCAGTTTCCGTTCCCGGGGATGCAGAACCCACAATGGATAACGTAAAAGTCCGGATTGTTTGGAGGCTCGAAATCTGGGGCAAGGTCATTGGTCGCGCCGACTTCATGCGTCCCTTCACCGTGGTGGTGGAGTGATCAACCGCGGGCGGGTTCCGCTGCGTTCAGGCGTTCCTTGCGACTTACAAAATCTTCACCCGCCAACAAACTCCGCAGAATAGGTGTCAAACTTCTGAACCGAGCCGACCTTGGGCGTTTGTTTGAGATCCCAGACTTGATTGCCAACAAGACCATTGGTTTTTGTGTCGTAGACCATCACGGCAGCCTTGCCCTCATTGTTGCTTTCCTTTTCCGTTTTTACAGCGATGTAACGGGATTGTTGGGAGGACTTTTTCTTGGCGGTGGAGCCCGAGGAGGATGCCTTTTTGGCGGCAAGTTTTTCGGCCTCGGCACGTTTGGCCATAAAGATACGGGCACGTTGCTCAGCGATTTTGCGCTGGCGTTCACTGGCCTGGTGTTTGGCGATCACATATGCACCACCAGCAGCCAAAGCGGCCGCACCGAGCGTCACCGGAATGGCAACACTCGAGTCCACCCCCGCGGCATAAAGGGGAATCCCGACAGCCAAGCCGGCGGCTGTTCCAAAAACTCCTGCGTTTTCGCCGGGTGACAGGTTTTCACAAGCCGAAGTCAGGATGGCGACACTTGCAACGGCTGCGGAGACCTTCAGGATTTTTGCATTCATACGAGCCTTTGGGATAAGAAAAAATGGTATTTCAGGCAAGCAAGAATCTTTGTGCGATGAAGAAAAAGTGGACCTAAAGAAGGCAGGCCCCGCAGGCGCGGGGCCACCCCGGATGATTTTTATGGGGCAAAAAATTTATCCGTCAGGCCGACGCTTTTCCCTGGTTTGCCACGGCATGTTGGGCGGCTTCGATGGCGCTCTGATCTCCGAGGTAGTAACTCTTGATTGGCTTCAGTGAGGCATCGAGTTCGTAAACAAGCGGCACCCCGGTTGGGATATTGAGCGAGATAATGTCTTCGTCGGAGATGCTATCAAGATACTTCACGAGAGCGCGGAGGCTGTTTCCGTGGGCGGCAATGATGACTTTTTTCCCTTCGGAGACCTGCGGGGCAATCGTCTCATGCCAATACGGAAGGAACCGGGCAACCGTATCCTTCAGACATTCCGTGAGGGGAAGGTCGGCTGGGGCCACATTGGCGTAGCGGGGGTCATGCCCCGGCCACCGTTCATCGGATTTCTCGAGGGCCGGAGGGGGAATGTCATAGCTGCGCCTCCACACAAGCACCTGGTCATCCCCGAATTTTGCGGCGGTTTCCGCCTTGTTCAGGCCTTGCAGGGCACCGTAGTGGCGTTCATTGAGGCGCCAGGATTTTTCGACGGGAATCCAGAGGAGGTCCATCTCGTCGAGGGCAAGCCAGAGTGTGGAAAGTGCGCGGCGCAGGACCGAGCAATACGCGATGTCGAACGTGAATCCTTCGGCTTTGAGGAGGCGCCCGGCCTCGGCCGCTTCGACCCTTCCCTTGTCGCTCAACGCGACGTCGTGCCAACCGGTGAATCGATTTTCTTTATTCCAAAGGCTTTCGCCGTGACGAAGGAGAACGAGCTTGTGCATATTCGTAAAAAGTTGTTTCGCTATTCACCATACAAACCTGCCCCCGCACATGGCAAGGCAGGGTCTCGAAATGTTTACAGCCCTCACTCTTAATATTCAAAACGGCGAGCCTTGGACAGGGGATGAAGCCAGCACACCTCCCGTGGACATCCATGGAACCTGCCGGTTCCTTGCGTCAAATCCCGTGGACTTTCTATTTCTGCAGGAGGTTGAGCAGGGATATGACGGGGGGAAGCAGATTGAACCTCCGCCGAATTACCAAATCCTGAAAGCCGCCCTTCCTCATTATGAATCGGTCTTTGCGTACCCGAAGTGCAACCCTGACGAGATCCCTTTCGGTATTGGCCTGGCGATCTTTTCCAAGTGGCCTTTGCGGGGATTCTGGAAGGAGGACCTTCCTGCTCCCGACATCACCTTTGAATTTGCCTCACGCAAGCGGAGGCCTTCCTCGCGGTTGTTGATTGGTGCCGAGGCCGAAATGCCGGAAGGAAAAATTGCTCTTCTCAACACGCACTTGCAGGCCTTTTTTATGGTGGATTCCAGCAGCGATCTCCACCTTGCGCAAAGAGATCAGGTGGAACGGGCCCTTCGACGTTCCATAGGACCCTCGCTTGTGGCAGGCGATTTTAATTGTGCTCCGGGCGAGTCTCTCCTCGAGCAATTTGCCAATGCCGGATTTTTGCCTGCACAAACCACGGAAATCACATGGCGCCGGCGTCCCTACACACTGGACCATATTTTCTACAATCGTCCCATCCAACCCATCTCCTGTGAAGTCATCCCAACCCTGGCTTCAGATCATCATGCCGTAAAGGCCGCCTTCCGTCTTGCCCCATGAAAATCGTGTCATGGAATGTGAACGGGATTCGCTCCATCCTCACCAAAGGATTTCAGGGGGTTCTTGCCGATTCCGGGGCCGATGTGTTTTGCCTTCAGGAAATCAAGGCGCGGCAGGATCAGGTCCCTTGCGATTTTGGCGACTATAGCTGTCATTGGAATTCCGCGGTGCGCCCCGGGTATTCGGGCACGATGACATTATCCCGCAGCACGCCGCTTTCGGTCAGCACCGGCATCGGCGAACCCGGGCACGATTCGGAGGGGCGGGTTCTCACCACCGAGTTTGCCGGTTTTTATGTGGTGAATGTTTATGTCCCCAATGTGGGCCGGGAATTGAAGCGCATGGATTACCGGATCCATGCCTGGGGACCCGCTTTCCGGAAATTCCTCAAAGACCTCGAAAAAAAGAAACCGGTCGTGGTTTGTGGGGATCTGAATGTCGCCCACAACGAAATTGACCTTGCCCGCCCAAAAGCCAATGTCGGGAATGCCGGTTTCACGGACGAAGAGCGCGCGGATTTCTCCACATTTCTTAACGAAGGATTTGTGGACAGCTTCCGGCACTTCGAGAAAGGCCCCGGCCACTACACGTGGTGGAGCTACCAAAACAGTGCCCGTTCAAGGAACATCGGATGGCGGATCGATTATGCCTGTGTCTCGAAAGCTCTGGTGCCGAGACTCGCGTCGTCTTTCATTCAGCCGGAAATCCAGGGAAGCGACCATTGCCCGGTGGGGGTCACCTTGAGTTAACAGGTTTTTGGCGGAGGCCCTTGTTTTCAACAAAAGGACCTTCAACGAATGCGATTTTAGTGATTTTCCTCGAAGCCACGTCAGTCGCTTCCCCGATCACTCCCCCTTTTGGGGATCGGTTGCGAGCGGAGGCGGTTCGAGGATTTGCCCGGCGGATATCAAACGGGAGCGCAAGGCCGCGTAAGGAACTTCCTGAACGCTGGTTGAGTTTTCCATGGCCAGCCTGGCAGCGTGCACACAGGACTCTGCGATGATCATAAACACGGGCTCCATCCGAATCGAACCAAAGGCGATGTGGGAGGCGGACAAACAAAATGGCACAAACAGATTTTCGCACTCTCCGCGGCGGGGAACGATGGACTGATAAGCAATGGGGTACGGGGGGCCTGCAGGAACCTGGACATCTCCCTCGTTGAGAACATGACCATCCTGAATAAAACGCCGGCAATTGTGGGAGTCCATGGTGTAGGCGGCCAGGGCAATGGAATTCTGCGCGATTTCCTTGCCGGTGCAGTGATGCTCGGTCATCACAACATCCCCCACAAGCCTCCGCGCTTCCCGCACATACAGAGCCTGCGAAAACCCGCCGTATTCCACAAACTCGTCCGCAGCCCACCCCCACTTCTGGAAGGGCTCCTGAAAGGCTTGCGGCATGTCTGCATCTTGTTTCCAAAACCAAAGCAGTCCCTTGATGTGGGAAACATGGGCTTGAAAAATCTCTTCACGCTTCAGATAGGACGCCTCCGGGAACCGGTGATTTTCCCCGATAAAATCCGTGGAGAACGCCCCGTGGTTATTCATGTCCACCTTATGATTCACCAGCGGATCGAACTTCGTGAATTTCGGAACTCCTCCCGCCCGAACATAGCGGGCCAAGACTTCGTAACGTGAGCGATCGTAGTCGGCGGGTTCTGTGAAAGGGATTTGGTTGGCGGGGTCCCCGGTGAGACACAGCCGGAAGTTGTAGGCCTGCAAACGGTGGTCGCCCCCGCCAATCACCGGGGTGCCCGCTTCAACGCCGGGAAGCAGGCCGCTGGAGGAATCTCCCTCTATCACATAAGGATCCACGGGGCGATCAAACTGATGCGTGCTTCGGACTTGGGCGCCGTTAAGCGTCTCACCGTAGTGGGTATTCGACTCCCGCCCGATGGTGTGACTCACCCCCGCTGCAGCCATCAAATCGCCCTCATACGAACAATCCAAAAACATGCGTGCTGAAATTTCCAAACCGTTTTCAGTCTGCAATTTTGCAATCTTTTGGCCCTGCATTTCCACTCCTGCCAAAAAGGTTTCGTAAAACACCTCAATGTTCTCTTCACGGACCCAGTCCTGAAAAACCGACTCCGCCACATGCGGCTCAAAGCGCCAATGCTCTTCCACACCGTAGTGTTTGCCGACCCGCCGGTAAAACTCGCGCGAGACACCCCCGATGGCCATTTTGTTGCCAATGTCCGTGAGGCTCAGGCCCCCGGAGGTCATTCCTCCCAGATGCCGGCTCTGCTCTAAAAGGACCACCGTCATGCCAAGGCGGCGGGCAACCACGGCGGCCGCCACACCCCCGGATGTCCCCCCATAGATGCAGAGATCCCGGCTGAGGCTCCTTGGTGGTGTGGCTTTTGGTGGGGCGTAGTATTTGGGGGTGATCATAAAACTTCCGCACGCGCGATGAGCGCGGTGGCCTTTCCATGCGGCCATTGGGCCCGTTCGCTGAGAGGGCGTCTCTAAAAACTTTTTTTGAGCCAGACCTGCGGTGGGGTCAGAGCCCCTGGGCTTTGGCGGCGTTTTCGAGTTCGACTTGGAAGGCTGCGACGTCGGCTTGCGTTGGGCGGTACCCGGGGGTGGTGGGATTGAGGCCAAGGCGTCCGGTTTGATCCAGATACCATTCGGCTTTTTCGCCGTCGCTGAACGTGACACGTCCGCTGACAAGGGACCCCGGGCGCGTGATTTGGTCGATGGTGACGGAAATTTTGCCTGGAGCAGCTGCGGCTTCGGCCGCGTCTTTAATGGTGTCCGTGGCGGGCTCAGCTGGTTTCTCAGGTTCCTTGAGTTCCAGCTTGAGGTCATCCGCCAGAAACCGGGTTTCGAGGTAGGTCAGGGAAATCCCCAGTTCCTCGCGAAGGCGTTTCTGGATTTCCGGCAGGTTGGCTCCCGCCTCAATCCATTGGGAAATTGTCGCTCTTTGCTCGTCAGAAATGGTCATCATAGGATTCTATCCGGTTTTTGGGGGAACCGGAAGGGGGTTTTTTTAAGAGTCGGGTTCACGCGAATCAGCGTTGAATCAGTCGCTTGGGATTTCCGATTTCTGATTGTCGAAGTGCCGAAAGGCCAACAAACGTGCCCTCCGCGCTTGGAAATCATCAATCGAATACCGAGCGCTGAACACCACGTTGTCAGGCAGGCCACACTAACCTCCGGCGATGGCGGGGACGATGCTGATTTCGTCGGTGTCTTTGACGGGTGTGGCATTTTCCTGGAGGAAACGGATGTCCTCGTCGTTGAGGAACACATTCACGAACCGGCGGACCGTTCCTTGTTCATCATAGATGCGCTCGCCGATGCCGGGATATGCGACATCAAGGTTTTTGAGCACATCGCCGATGGTCTCGCCATCGGCGGGAACGACTTCCTGTTCGGAGGTGAGTTTGCGGAGTGGGGTTGGGATGCGTACGGTTGCCATAGAATTTTTAGGTTAGTGTTTTTTCAGGCTGTGGCGAGTTCGTCGGCCAGAAGGGTTTCGAATTCGCGGAGGCTCGGGTTGATGAGGCGCGGGCTGCCGCAGTGGCCGGTGACGGCTTCGGAGGTTTTGAGACCATGACCGGTGATGCTGAGGACAATGCTTTCGTCACGCGGGATTTGACCCGAGGCAATCAGCTTTTGGGCACAGGCCACGGTGACGCCGCCCGCTGTTTCGGCAAAGATGCCCTCCTGCTCGGCGAGAAGACGGATGCCGGCAATGACCTCTTCATCGGTGTAATCCTCGGCATGCCCTCCGGTATCCTTCATGGCCCGTATCGCGTAATACCCATCGGCGGGCGTTCCAATCGCCAGCGATTTCACAATGGTTTGGGGTTTGGGCACGGGCTTGACCATGTCCGTTCCTTTTTTGAGAGCGGCGCTGATAGGTGAACATCCTGTGGCCTGGGCGCCATGGACGGTGAAAGGCTGCTCTTCCAAAAGCCCCACACGAATCAGTTCCTTGTAAGCCTTGTGGATCTTGGTGAGGAGCGAGCCGCTGGCCATAGGGATCACGGTATGACGCGGCAGTTTCCAGCCCAGTTGCTCGGCGATCTCAAAGCCCTGGGTTTTTGAGCCTTCGGCGTAGTAGGGGCGGAGGTTGACGTTCACAAACCCCCATCCATATTTGCCGGCGATTTCCGAGCAGAGGCGGTTGACTTGATCGTAAGGGCCGTGGATGCCGATCACGTTGGTGCCATAAACCAAAGAGCCCAGGACCTTGCTCTGTTCGAGATCGGCGGGGATCAGGACATAGCTTTTTAATCCGGCGGAAGCCGCATTGGCCGCGACCGAGTTGGCAAGGTTTCCGGTGGATGCGCAGGCCACCGTTTCAAAGCCCAGTTCCCGGGCCCGGCTGAGCGCCACGGAAACGACCCGGTCCTTGAAAGACAGCGTCGGGTAATTGACGGTGTCGTTTTTGATGTAGAGTTCGGAAACGCCGAGGACTTTCGCAAGGCGGTCGGCTTTGACCAGCGGGGTGAAGCCCACTTGGTTTCCCACGGTCGGCGCTCCATCAATGGGCAGCAACTCGCGGTAGCGCCACATCGTTTGCGGGCGGGAGGCTATGACCTCCCGGCTGAGGGATGCGGCAATGGCGTCATAGTCATACGCCGCTTCCAGGGGTCCAAAATCGAATTCGCAAATGTGGATGGCCTCTTTGGGATAAAGGCGACCGCATTCCCGGCACTTGAGATTTGAGAAGAAGGGTCTGTTTTCGTCGTTCATAATGGCTCGTTGGCTTATCGAGCGTACGACGAGGAGAAAACCTGCCGCAGGGCGGGCTCTTTCTCATCTTCCCCCCACTCACATCTTGCGATGATTATGGAAGCTGGATTTGGCACCTGGTCCCCCATGTTTTTCTTTGGGTCGAAAAACCGGGGCGGTTGCCGTGACATCGCAGGGCCAGTCCCTCCGTCACTCTCGATAAGATTAGGAAAACTTCGGGTTTGGAGACCGATTCGTCAAGTGGATATTTTTCGGAGGGCGTCGAGTTTGGCGGCCGCGGCTCCCGAAGAGAGGGACTCCCGGGCGCGTGCGAGGCCCTCTTTCAAATCATTTGCCAGCCCGCAAATCACAAGGGCTGCGGCGGCATTGATCACCACGATGTCGCGCCGTGGTCCGTGGTCCTGATTGGCAAGCAGGGATTCGAGGATCCGGGAATTTTCTTCCAAAGACCCCCCCAGCAAGTCCGCCTGCGAAGAATGCGACAGGCCAAAAGAGGTGGGGTCAATTTCCATGACCTGCACCCCGTCGGGCAGGCTCTTAAAGACGAGGGTTTTGGCCAGGGAGGAGACTTCGTCAAGGCGCAGATTGTCGGGTCCGGTGCCATGGACCGCCCATGCCCGCCGCCGCCCAAGGCTCACCAGGGCTTCCGCATAGACCGGCAGAAAGTCAGGGGAATACACACCCACCAGTTGGAAGTGAGGTCTCGCCGGATTCAGCAGAGGGCCAAGCAGATTAAAAATGGTGGGCGTTCCTTCTTCCGCCAGAAGCTTTCTCACCGGGGCGATGGCTTTAACCGCCGGGTGGTAGAGCGGAGCAAAAAGGAAACAGCATCCCACCGTTTCCAAGGCCTGATGTGCGGCTGCCGGGGGCAGGTCAATTCTGACACCAAGAGCCTCCAACACATCCGCGCCTCCGCACTTTGAAGTGATGGCACGGTTGCCATGTTTGATGACCCGCGCTCCGGCCCCTGCGGCAACAAACATCACAGCCGTCGAGACATTAAACAGACCCGCTTTGTCGCCGCCCGTTCCACAGACGTCGATAGCACCCGAGGAGTCGGCAGGGAATGGCACAGCACGGGCAAGCAATTCCTCGGCAAATCCTGCCAGCTCTTTTCCTGAAACTCCCTTCTGATTCAGAGCGCGCAAAAAATCAGCGCGGTCCTCGATCGGTGCCGTTTCGTCCAAAAGAGATTCACAGGCGCTTGCAATCTCGGCGCGTTCCAACGATCCGCCCACCCTCGCTTTTTCAGTGATTGAAATCAACATCAGCCCATCAAAATGAGCAATATCGCGCCAAAGAGCAAGAGAGCACCAATGGTCCGCTGGAGCATGATTTTCCGGCTCGTCGTGGCCTCACCGAGTCCGAACCACCGCCCGAAGGCCCAGGCGCAAAGCACACTCATCAGAGTCCTCAGCGAATAAACCACATTCACCGCCGTGGCATCCCGGGACCAGGCCAGCGCCAAAAAAACCATCCCGCATTGGAGACCAAGCAGGGTGGCCCCAACAGCCAATGACGGGGCTGTGCGGGCGGAAATCAGAAACGCCGTGCGATCAACAATGAGATAATAAAGAATGGCCACCAGACCGACGCCTCCGAACATCGTGGGAAGGAAGGCCAACGGATCGTGCTGCCCCGCCCATTGCTGAACAAGGACATCCGTGAGAGAAAAAAATGAGGCCGCGCTGAAGGAAAATAGAATCGTGCGGCCTACGCCATTGCCTCTCCAGCCTTTGATACCGCCGGCAATGATCGCCGTGGCGAGGGAGGCGGCAACGGCCGCAATCCACCACCGGGCGGGAATGGGAACCGAAAACAGGATCGCATTGAGGGCCGTGACCAGGATAATTTTTGTGCCAAGCAGCGGGGTCGCCACCGAAACATCGCCGCTGGAAAGTGCCGCAAAGGTGAAAACCTGGCCGGCAAAAAATGTGAGGCAGGCCATCGCCGGCAGAAGCAGGGGGGCGTTGGGGATGTCAGGGCTCTGGATGAACCACAGGGGCTGCACCACAAGTGCCACGCCAAGATTTGCGCAAAGGTTCACCTGCGCGGCGTTGGCACCTTTGCCCAGCGCGGATTTGAGGAAAAACGAGGCGGCGGTGTAGCCGAGTGCGGCGATCCCGGCAAAGATCAGCCCGATGGTTGGTTGCGGCATGGGCAAGCTCAGGAATCCAGCGAATCCAGCACCTTGCGGAAATCCCGGGCGGCCCACTGACCCGGCACCTGCGGACGGCCCACCCAGCTGTAGTTCAGGCAGGACCCGCAGCGGGCGAGGGCCAGGCGCGAGATTTTGCCCAAGGGGCCCATGCCCATGATGGCCACAGGCGGACCGATTTCCTCCAAAGCGGAAAGCAGGATGCCAAGTTCTGCCGGGCTCCGGGGAGTCGCGGCGATTTTCACGCAATCAGCACCCGCCGCACGCGCCTGGCTTGCCAGTTTTTTCAGAAACTTCACGGTTGGGGTCCCGGTGAAATCATGGAAGGAGGCGATGACCGGTTTTTTCAGGTCATGAGCTTTTGCGACCACCGCCGCAAGCGGCTTAAGGTTTTTGATCTCCAGATCAATCGCCGCCGAGACGGGCAATAATTCCAGATAAAGGCCGGAGCGTTCCTGCCCGGAAAGATCCAAAGCCCCGCCCTCGGCCCGGTCCCGCACGGTCACAATCGCAGGCAGCGGAAGCCGCGCAATGTCCTCGCATCCGGGTGGTTTCGGGAGGCTGTCCACCCGCACTTCCACCGCATCCAGGACACCGGCCAAACCACCGATCCGCAGCCATCCGCTCTTTTCGTGGAGGGTTCCAATCAGGTTTCTTCGGCTCAGACTGAGTTTTTTCGTTGTTGTTGGCACCACGTAGAGATACGAAAGAAAGCCCCGTGAGGGCGAGCAGCTTCGATGAATACCAGAAAACAAGAAATCAGCGTTCAGATCAACCAGTTGACTGATGCCCTTATGCTTGGGGTGCTGCTTTGGTTGTGTTACTGGCTCCGGGCCTCGGGGTTTTTGGTGATCGATTCGTTGTGGGAAATTCCGCCCTTCGTGAATTTTTACTGGATGCTGGCGATCCTCATGCCGTTCGGGCCGTTCTTATTGGAGCTGCAGGGATTCTACGATCATCCCCTGGAGAAAACGGTGGCAAAATCCTTGCAGCAGATCGTGCATGCGGGTGTTTGGTTGGTGCTTTTGTTCGGGTTGGCAGCTTTCTTTTTCCGGCTGACCATTCCAAGCCGCACGGTGCTGGTCCTGTTTTGCACGGTGGCTCCGTTGGCGTTGCTTATCAAAGACCGTTTGATTTCCGCGTTGTATTATCAGCGCCTGCTGCGCGGCGCGGGCGGAGAGCCGATCATTATTGCGGGTGAGCCTGACCGCATGCAGGAAGTGGAAGCGGCCATGACACCCGCTCAGAAGCTGGAACTTCGGATTGTGCGAAGAATCGATTTGTCTAGCCGGCCGGTGGAGGACCTCGTCCAGGCTTTGCATGACCACTCGGTGGGACGGGTGATTCTGGCTGTGGGCCGCATCGAACTCGAAAAGGTGCAGTTGGCTGTGGAGGCTTGCGAGGTGGAGGGGGTGGAGGCTTGGCTCAATGCGGATTTTATCAGGACCTCGGTGGCGCGTCCCACCTATGAAAGTTTCGGAAGGAAACCGATGCTGGTGTTCCGTGCGACGCCCGATATTTCGTGGTCGCTGATGCTCAAAAATGCGATGGACCGTCTGGGAGCCCTGGCCATTTTGATCGTTGCCATCCCCGTATTTTTCATTGTGGCACTGACGGTGCGTTTCAGTTCCAAAGGCCCGGTGATCTTCCGACAACAACGCGCCGGGCTTCACGGCAAACCCTTCACCATGTTGAAATTCCGGACCATGAATGCGGATGCCGAGCAGCGGAAAGAAGAGCTGGAGGCGATGAATCAAATGAAGGGGCCGGTCTTTAAAGTCGAAAATGATCCGCGCGTGACTCCCATCGGGCGATGGCTTCGAAAAACCAGCATCGATGAACTGCCCCAACTCATCAATGTCCTCAAAGGCGAGATGAGTCTCGTCGGACCACGGCCTTTGCCCATCTACGAAGTCGAAAAATTCGCGTTGGCCAGTCACCGCCGCCGTCTGAGCATGAAGCCCGGGCTGACGTGCCTGTGGCAGGTTCGCGGACGCAATCAGGTCGTGGATTTTGATGACTGGGTCCAAATGGATCTTGAATATATTGACAATTGGTCGTTCTGGCTCGATCTCGTGATTCTTCTGCGAACCATTCCCGTCGTGCTTTTTGGCTGGGGGGCGAAGTAGTTCGAAGCGCTTCCGTGGCGGAAACAGGGCAATTGCATTTAAAATTTTCATCGCGAAGGGATAATGGAAATCAGCCGGGGGTTAGTTTGCGAACCTCCGGAACCTCATAAAAACGGGACGCCCCTTGGATAGCTGAACAATTTGATCCCATGTTCACCTCCGAAGGACTCGAAGAATTTGCCAAAGACTTGGCCTGCGTGAACAACCTGCCGATCGAAAAGGCAAGGCACTACGCCGCATTAATCGGCGACACGCCGGAGATGGATGAAGACGGGTTGGTGGTTGTGCGTGGAGACTCGGATGAAATCCTGGCTCGAGTGAGGATGCCGGATGCCCAATAGGGGTCAGTCATTCCGCACGAAAATATTGCTTTTGAATGTCGGAGAGAACAGTGACTCAGGTCTGATTTTTATCCGTGGACTCTGTGTATTCTGTGGTTTGCTTTCGTCTGCAACGGCTTCTCTGGATTCATGAGGGAAAAGGCATGCCGGCCACGCAGGCGCGGGGCCATCGGTCCCAGGGGGGCTTAGGGTTGCAAGGCTTTGACGAGCAACTCGGCGGTTTTTGTTGCGGAGGCGGGGTTCTGGCCTGTGACAAGGCGGCCGTCGGCCACGGCATTTTCGGTGAAATTGGCAGCGGGGATGGGGATGGCCCCGGCGGCCTTCAGCCGGTCTTCGAGCAGGAACGGAACCACGCCCGTCAGTTCGACGGCCTGCTCCTCGGCGTTCGTGAAGGGGGCGACCTTTTTGCCGCTCACGAGGAGTGATCCATCGGACAGCTTGATCCCCACAAGAGCGGCAGGACCGTGGCAGACCGAACCAACGACGCCGCCCTGTTCGTAAATGGCGGCGGCGACTTTCTGCAAAGCCGGATCATCGGGAAAATCCCACATGGCCCCGTGACCGCCGGCAAAGAAGATTGCGGCGTAGTCGGCGGGGATCACGTCTTTGAGAGCGATGGTTTCGGGGAGACCCTTGGGCGTGGAATCCTTGTTGCCAAATTTTTCCCAGAACCCGCGATTGGCGGGATCTTTGAGATCAAAGCTTTTGGGATCCGCTGGCGCGAAGCCGCCTTTCGGGCTGGCGATTTCAACCCGATACCCGGCCTTGAGGAACACCTCCCAAGGATGTGCGGCTTCGCTCAGAAAGAATCCGGTTGGTGTTCCCGTGGCACCGAGTTCTCCATGATTTGTCACCACAAGGAGGATGGGCTTTTTTTCGGCCTGGGCCATGAAGGGCGTCAAAAATGCGAATAGCAGAAAAACCGTGTATTTCATGATTCCAGTTTAGCATAACCCGCTTTTTGTGCACGCCGTGCACGATATTCGCTGAACTCCGGTCTGGACGGAAATTCATTCCCGTCTTGTTTTGACCCCGCGTGGGATGCTTTTCCCCTTGTCACTCTGCAGGAGCTTTTCGACAGTCTCGGAAGCCATCCAATGCCAAAACAACAGACAACATCGCGCTTCGAAACGATTCTCCAGCGACCAACCAATTCCGGGCTGGATCGATCGTGGACGTTTTTGCGATTGCCCAAAGAAGTCAGCGACACACTCCCCAGGCGGGGACGAACCTCGGTGAAAGGCACTCTCAATGGCCATGTGTTTCAGGCTACACTGGAGCCTGATGGCCAACTGAGTCACTGGCTGATGATCAGAAAGGAGCTGCGAGATCTCGCGGGCGCGGCAGTGGGCGAAACGGTCACCGTGGAATTGTCTCCAATGGATCCAGAGCCTGAACCTGACATGCCAAAGGACCTTGCAGAGGCTCTTGGGGACACTCCGGACGCCCTGAGCGTTTGGCATACCACAACAACAATTGCCCGGGTGGATTGGATCCACTGGATCGTTTCAGCCAAGCAATTGGCAACCCGCAAGAAACGTATTCATGACGCCTGCGATATGCTTGCCAAAGGGAAGAAGCGCGTTTGCTGTTTCGACCCTTCGGGTTTCTATAGCAAGGCTTTCCGGGCTCCTGAACCAGAGGCCAAAAAGCGGAACAAAGCGAACTGAGAGGCTGATTCAAAATCAGAGGTGCGCAGCACAAGTTGTAGGCTGTGCTTCGTGATACGGGTGGTTTTTTTAAAAGAAACAGGTTCCCTGTTTAATCGATAAACCGACAAACCTCACTTAGACAGGATTAGAGCCTGTTATGCACTTTGGCGGGCATTTGTTGGGTTCAAAACGGGCTGTCGGCAAGGCGCGGGGAGCGCGGCATCCCAAAGCGGGCTGTAAGCGAGCCGCAACGCAGCCGCCAGCCCGTTTTCAACCCAACCCTCCGGGCAGGGAGGCTTTTGGCGATTCTCTGCGTTTCTCGCTCGGCCAGTGTGGTTTACACACAGGCACTTCGCTCGTGCCTTGAGAATCGCCAAAATCCTCTCCTGCAAATGCCCGCCAAAGTGCATAACAGGCTCTAACAAGATTTACAGGATTCGCAGGAAGATGGGCGGACCGAAACGGGGTATCAGGGTTTTTGGAAAACAAATTTTCGTGTCCATCCTGGTAATCCTTCAATCCTGTCAAAGCTCCTTGTGTTCCCGGGTTTGAAGTCAGTGTTTTTGTTGGTACCAGGAGATGCGGGTGGTTGACGGCCGGGCCGGCATGTCGGTATCGCTTTGAAGAAGCATGCAATGTGATTGCGTGAAAATTGACGCCTCCCTTCACTATGCGGCCAACCGCCTTATGTCGCCTCCGGCTGTTGAGACATTTGAGGGGGGGAAGCGGGCCGGTCGGCGGGAGGCCTGTGGTCTCAGGTGCGAGTCCTTTTACCGATTATGGGGATCTGCCGGATCAGTTTTCTGCTTTGGGGCGCAGTGCGTATATCACGTGCGGGATGATCATGCTGACGACGAAGGACCCGAGAAGGATTTCGACATAATTGGATTCCGAGGCTCCGGAGATGCTGGCCGGGGGCAAGAATGAGATGACCATAGACAGGATCACCATGAGAAGTCCGGCACCGGCCACAAGGAAGCCGCCGGCTTTTCCTCCGGGGATGTTGTAAGCGCGCGGGATGTCGGCCCGCTTGGTTTTGAGGACAAAATAGGTCAGAAAAAGCAGGATGTACATGGCGAGATAAGTCACAACTGTGAGCGCCATGGCCAACAGGAACGAGAGATTGTTGCCCCCCCCGCCGAGCGTGAGAATGACAGCCCAGATTGTGACGACACCGCCTTGGGCAAGGATGAACGGGATTGGCACGTCCTTGTGGTTCACTTTCGTAAAAATCCGCGGAAGCATGCCTTCCTTTGCGGCAGCAAACATGCCCTGCGCGGGCCCCACCACCCACGCACTGACCTCGGCGACCGTGCCAAGGGCAAGCAGAATGGCCACAGGTTTCAGGGCCCAGGCCAAGTGGTATTGGTCCAGGAGAACCTGAAATGTCTGAAGGACACCGGCGCTCAGGTTGATTTGATTGGCAGGAATCACGATCGCGATGGCCAGCGCGCCGAGAATGTTGATCACGATGGCAAAAATGGTCAGCATGAGGATCGCAAGCGGGTAGTTGCGTTTGGCATTTTCGAGATCATTCACGTGCGGGGCCGAGGCTTCGATGCCCGCATAGGAGAGGATAAACGCCACCAGGACCACCAGTGTTTGCACATCTTTGAAGTCCGGCAAAAGGTTCGACATCCCCATCGGAATCCGCATGGGATCTCCTTGGGCGATGTAAGTGATGGCGAGTCCGATGAGAATCAAAGCGGGGATGGACACACCGCCTATGAGGCCAATCGTGGCAAGGCGGGCGGTCCATGACGTGCCATTAAAATTGAAGATCGTCACCAGCCAGAAAATCGCGAGCACGAATGAGAGCTTCAGCCAGGGATTGGTATTCAGCTCCGGCCACTCGAGCACGTAGCTGAGTGCACCAACAATAAAATAGAGCATCGTCACAAAGCCAACCGTGATTTGAAGCCACTGGAGAAAGATCGCGGTGAATCCCCATCGTTTGCCAAATGCGGCAGCCACCCACGTGTAAACACCGCCGGTCTGCCACCCGTCGCCGGTTGCCAATTCGGCTGCCACCAACGCCACCGGGATAAAAAACAGGAGTCCGGCAAACACCAGAAAGAAGACGAGCGAGAACCCGGACGTCGCAAACGCCGGGTAGCTGTAGATGGTCATCACCATCGACCCCGTCATCATAAAGAATCCGGTGAGTCCGAGGGAGGGCTTTTTCGGGGTGTTCATAAATCAATGATGAAAGGCGGTGCCTTCCCGTGACGTCGCGGCAATGGTCACATCCGGACGGCTGAGGTATTGGATTGCGGCTTTGATATCCCCAACAAGAAGGCTGGCAAGGTCGCGGCTGACGCCGAGCCGTACGAGAATCCGTTGAACAACCAGGTCCTCACGGTGGGCCGGCATGGAATACGCGGGAACCTGCCAACCCCGTTGACGCAGGCGGTCCGCAAGGTCATAGAGCGAGTATCCCGGATCCTTTCCCGGCTTGATGGCCCAACACAGCGCAGGGATTCCCTCAGCAGGATCCCCGCTGTAGAGCATGTCAAAGGGGCCAAGCGCAGCGATCTCCGAAGCAAGGAACCGGGCGGTTTCGTAACACGCGGTGTGGACTTTCGTGTAACCCTCATGACCAAGCCGCAGAAAATTAAAATACTGGGCAATGATCTGTCCGCCCGGCCGTGAGAAATTGAGTGCGAATGTCGGCATGTTGCCACCCAGATAATTCACATTGAAAATAAGATCCCCGGGCAAATCGGATTTCTCCCGCCAGACAACCCACCCGCAGCCCAGCGGGGCGAGTCCGAATTTATGGCCCGAGGAATTGATCGACTTCACACGCGGCAACCGGAAGTCCCATTCGAGGGTTGGCGCACAGAACGGCGCCAGAAACCCGCCGCTGGCACCATCCACGTGGATCGGGATGTTCAAGCCCGTTTCTTTTTCGAATTGGTCGAGCGCGTCGGAGACCGCTTTCACCGGTTCGTAGCAGCCGTTGAAAGTGACCCCCAACGTCGGCACCACGCCGATCGTGTTCTCATCACACCGCTTGATAACCTCTTCCGGGCTCATGAGAAGACGATCATTCTCCATGGGGATCTCACGAAGTTCGATATCCCAGTAGCGCGCAAATTTGTGCCAGCAAACCTGCACAGGGCCGCAGATCATGTTCGGCTTGTCGGCCGGCTTGTCCTTCGCGCGGCACTCCGCCCGCCAACGCCACTTCATTGCCATCCCCCCCAGCATGGCGGCCTCGCTCGAGCCGGTGGTCGAACATCCGATGGCATTGCCAACACTGGGCGCATGCCAAAGGTCCGCCAACATCGCAACACAACGGTTCTCGATCTCCGCAGTCTGCGGATACTCATCCTTGTCGATCATGTTTTTGTCGATGCACTCGTCAAGGAGTTGATGAATTTCGGGCTCAACCCAGGTCTGACAAAATGTTGCCAGGTTCTGACGCGAATTTCCGTCGAGCAGGAGTTCATCATGGACAGCCTGATAAATCCTTTTTGCATCGTGCTCCTGCCGTGGGAAATGCTTTTTCGGGAGGACGCTTGCCATGTCGTCGGAGGCGAACACGTCGTCATTGGGGTTGCCGGAAAGAGGAGGAGTGGAGAGTGGCATGGTATTATTTGGTGGTGAAGAGGTTGAGGTTGAGATCGCGGACAATCTGATGGATGGCGCTGGCTCCCCGGACGCTATTGCCTGCGGCGTCCAGCGGCGGAGAGAATCCAACGATAGCCATCTTCCCGGGGACAATGCTCACAATTCCTCCACCCACTCCGGTTTTTGATGGCAGCCCGGACTCCCATGCCCAGGCCCCGGACTCGTTGTAGAAACCCGCCATCATCATCAGCGCAAGAAGTTTTGGGACAGAGGCTTCTTCCAGACAGCGTTCCTTGGTGATCGGGTTCACTCCGCCATTGGCGATGGTGGCTCCCATGACGGCCAGTTGCTTCGCGGTGACCAACACCGAGCATTGCCGCGTGTAGACATCACAGGTCTCCAGGGGATCAGCGTAGAGCCGGTTGTAACTGAAGAGCAGTTCAGCGATCCCCTTATTGTGCTGATTGCTGGAGGCCTCGGATTGATAGACCTCTTCACTCATGGCGAGTTTTTCACCAGCGAACTTGCTGTATTGCGCAAGGATCAACTCCCACTTTTCTTTAGCGCTGTCCGCTTTCACAAGACTCACAGAGGTCATCGCACCCGCATTCACAAACGGATTAACTGCGCGGGTGGGCTCGAGTTCGACCGCAAGAACAGAGTTAAAAGGCAGCCCGGTTGGCTCGACACCGATTTTTTGAAAGATCACTTCGGGGCCGGACTGGTTCATCACCAGAGAAGCGGTGAATGGCTTGGAAACCGATTCAATCGCAAAAGCATAATCGACGTCACCAGCCGAAAACACCTTTCCGTCCACGGTGACAATCACGACACCGAACAGATTCGAAGGCACCTTCGCAAGGTAGGGGATATAACTCGCATTGGCTCCGCTGCTTTCGTTCTTGAATTTGGCATGGGCCTCATCAACAGCTTTTTGGAGGGCGGCGGGGTCAGGGAGATTTCCTGCGTGAAGCCCGTGAAGGGATGCCCAAGCCAGAATGCAGAGGCAGAAGAGGCGGTTGGTTTTCATAGAGGGTCAAAAGCTGAGGACGGCCTGCAGTCCTAGCACGAGCGCATTGGGAATGTTCCCGTAACCGCCTGGCCGGACGATGTATTGGAGGTCGGGTTGGACGCTAAGGTATTTGTTCAGCTGGATGACGTAGCTTGTCTCGAACACCGCCTCGTAAGTGGGGGTTGTTGAACGGGTGTTTGCTGAGGACGTGGCGTAGGCATTGCTGAAGTTGGCGATCAGGAAACAAGTCAGCCATTGATCCTGGTCGCGTCCGGGGATCAGCCCCTGCCAGATCGTTCCGGCCATCCCCATGAATGGGTTGCTGGAAATGTCCGTCTGAGGGGAATACACGACACCGCCCCACAACGAAAAGTTGTTGTTCTTGTGAACCGGCGAGCGCCAAATCATTTGTTGCCCCATCGCATAGAAGCCATACGCATTGGCAATCTGGCCGCCGGAAAACCGGTCGAAGGTATAATTCGAATAATAGCCCCCCAGCTTGTAAATGCCGGGCAGACCGGGGGTTTCGACAACCTGCTTGTCTTTCGACAGGCCGGCTTCTCCCGCCCCGAAAGTTGGCTTCCAACCGGCCTCGAACAACATGAGAATGCCATCTCCGGGCCGGATTGAAAAATCGGCGCCATGATAGGCATTGATGCCAAGCCGCGGGGTTGCCTGGAATATTCCCGCTGATGCATAAGCCTCTTTGGTGGCCTTGTATTTGATCATCGCCGCATTGGTCGCCGTGATGCCCGCATGGAAGGGCGCATTGCTGAAGAGGTTGTTTGGATTTCCGTTGATGCCCCCGTTGACTTGCAGCCCGAATGCGGGAAGCGTGGCAAACATCTGGCCGGCACTCATTCGACCGACCCGCAGCTCCAGCGCTTCGTCAAAGAGCTTCTGCGTCAGATACAAATTGAATAACACTCCCGTGTCCTGGACATAGGATTCTGAGACAACAAAATAGTTGCCGATGTTTTCGGACAGGTTGTGGCCGGCTCCCTCCGCAAAAGAGGCTGTCAACATCGCTCCCCGCCAGCCAATAAGCTTCTCCAAATCAAAATGGCCGCCAACCACAATCTCGTGCGTGTAGCCCACCGACTGCGAAAGCCCGCCTGTCGGATTGCCGAGAAAGACCCCATAGTAGTCAAAGTAAAACCTGGCACCGGTTTCTTTCTGCACAAACGCCCGTCCCTCCGCCAGCGCATCAAACGGAGCATGAAAATCCCGCGAAACCTCAGTGGAAAAATCATGAAGGAACCGCCGGTCCTTTGATCTTGTTCCGTATTCAAGCTGGTCGTCCGTCGGAGGTAGATCATACCCGGGACAAGAATCTGGGAACACAAGCCCCGCAGTTGCCAACCCGAAGATCAACGGCAACCATGACGGATTCAAATGCATCTGCTTGCAGAATGCGTGGAAATCCCGTGGTTGAAAATTAGACGAATGTCGTATGGTGCGCTTGCCGCTCAGGCGCTCAAGGCATTCACCGCCCCGGCCCGGGTCTCGACGCCGAGTTTGCCAAAAATGTTTTCGAGGTGCTTACGGATGGTGTGATGACTGACGCTGAGGATGATCCCTATTTCCGCATTCCGTTTGCCTTCGCGCACCCAGTGAAGAATTTCCATTTCCCGGTGGGTGAGAAGATTGCAGGGATGGTCAGGATGTATTGACCTTTCACTCGCCGAGGCAGCTTGCCGGCCTCGAAGAATGAGCGTCATCACATGCTCCAGGTGAAGGAGGGTTTCCATCTCCCCGGCCCGGAATTCACGGGTCCTTCCGCAGTTAAGAATCATCAGTTGCCCGTTTTCGGCATAGAGAAAGATGGAAGCCATGTCCCTGATCCCAAGACCCCGGTCCACCACTTGATAGTGCAGGGTATTCCGCCATTTCCGGTCCGACAAAAGCAGGCTTCGGATGAAACCACCCGGCTTGCGGCTTTTACCGAACGCGATGGTGGCCGGATGCGAGGGAAACGTGGGCTCAATGCTTTGGAGCACCCGAAGAGATCTCAAAACAACTGCATCTTCGCCCAGCCAGCCCTCGCCAGGATGAAAAACCTCCAACTGGTGAAAGTCCGGCCTGCAGGAACACACAGAATAATAATCCCCGTGGACCACCTCGCGAAAGGCACGGATCGCGGACTCCGCCACCTCGTGGAGGTCTTCAGCGCTGGCCAGCTCGTTGAGCGAATCCACCAGCCGTACTCTCTTTCCGAGCATGGTAAGATGTTGATCCTGTGCAGCAAGCAAGTCAATCCGCTTCACGGAAACTCGCCATGCCATGGCCGGCAACCCGGTTTCATCGAAGCGCTTCTTCTGAAAGGGATCTGTTGGGGGAAGCCAGAGGAATTATGAAGGGCGATGAGCGGTTTTTGAGGTCGGAGGGTCGGAACCTTGTTGTGTCGCGGGAGTGAAGAGGATAAAACATGGGACTCATGTCAGATCCGACACTCAGTCAGCTGAAAAGCCGCGCCCAACTCATTAAACCCGTCATTCGCCTTGGAAAGGAGGGTGTGACCCCGGGTTTTCTTGCGGCACTCGAGGACACCTTCCGTCACACGGACCTGGTCAAACTGAAATTTGAGGAGTTCAAAGATCAACGCAAAGCATTGTCGAAAGAGCTTGCCGGAAAAACCGGCAGCCTGCTTGTGCAGCAGGTCGGGCACACCGCCGTGTTCTACCGGAAAAAGGCCTGACGCGGGTTAGGTGTATTTGACGACTTCTTCGATGGTTGTCAGCCCGTCATAGATTGACCGGAGGCCATCCTGACGGAGAGTGATCATTCCGAGCTCAATGGCCTTTTGGCGCATGATAACTCCCGGAGAACGGTCGTTGATCATTTCGCGGATGGGGTCCGAGATTTTGAGGAGTTCGTAGATGCCTTTGCGGCCTTTGTAGCCGGTCTGATTGCAGACTTCGCAGCCCTTGCCGTAATAGAAATTTTTGTCTCCGATATCGTGCGGGCTAAGGCCGAGGGACAGCAGAATCTGTTCTGTGGGTTCGTAAGGAGACCGGCAGGCCGCACAGATTTTCCGGATCAACCGTTGGGCGAGCACACACTCCAGGGATGCGGAAAGAAGGAACGGCTCCACGCCCATATCGACAAGGCGGGTGACGGCTCCGGTGGAGTCATTGGTGTGCAGGGTTGTGAAGACCAGGTGACCTGTGAGCGAGGCCTGGATGGCGATCTGGGCGGTTTCTGTGTCACGCGTTTCTCCCACAAGAATCCGGTCAGGATCCTGGCGCAAAAAGGCTCGAAGAATGCGGGCAAATGTCAGGCCGATATTTTCGTTGATGGCCACCTGAATGATTCCATCGATTTCATATTCGACCGGATCCTCGGCGGTGAGCAACTTGGTGTCGATGGTGTTGATCTTGCGCAGGCACGAATAAAGGGTGGTCGTTTTTCCTGAGCCTGTGGGGCCCGTGACGATAAAGATCC
>JBGSPC010000129.1:0-2446 GCA_041738805.1 Terrimicrobiaceae bacterium
AAACTGGGCCAAGGCTCTCTTCTCCGCCAAGCCCCGCCAAGCCGCTGCAGCATAGCAGGTAGAAGTGTTAGATCGATTCGATCCGACGGTTATGCAAAATCTGTCCCGATTATGCCGACCTGTGCTATAAGTGCCGCTTACCCGGAGAGCGCAGTGCCATCCTCTACACCATCATTGAATGCTGCCGCCGCAGGGGCATCAATCCTTTCGAGTATCTCCGAGACGTTCTCGCCCGGCTGCCCTACGCCACGAACTGGACCGTCGCCCAACTCACTCCGGAAAACTGGCAGAAGAACCTCGACCCTTCCCGGCTCGCGGCCTGATTATCATATTTATCGTAGCGTAGTGCTACGACATCTACGATCCAGAGCTGTCAATGTGGTCCGCTGCGAGACGCTTACATCCGTGCTGCAACGGATGCAATGCAACGGCCAGGCTTTCAAATCCGTGGTTGGGATCTTTCCGGTAAACTTGACTCAGGCACCGCCTCAGACCTGGGAGCGCATGCTTTGGCGTCGGTGTTTTCCTTTCATGCTTCATCGCGGTCCCCAATGCGTCGTTAATCTCTCCAAGCAATTGCATGAACAAGCCCCGCCTCCGGATCCGCAATCAAATAGGACTTTTCATGCGCTGTGATACGGGACGTCTGGAAAGCCGCCGGGTATTGCGAGCGGGTAAAGAATCGCTTGTTTGAGTAAACTTCTACAAGTGGCATCCATGGCGTATAGCCATTGGGAGGGGAAGCAATGAGGTGCACTATCGCTTCCGAATCTAGCTTAAACTTGGCATAGAATGAGTTGCTTTTGAATCGAGAAAGGCCCGATGGTGCTTCGAACTCCAAGACAGTCGCAGAACCCGGAAGGGGAAGAAACATCCAGGATTGAAATTGTTCGTTACAAGACTTGGAGCTGCAGCCGAATAGTGTCGCGATTAGAATCGTTACCGCAACCAACATTTGCCAGCCAATGCTATTCCAGTTGCCACGCATAAGAATCAAATGAATAGTTGAAAAGCCCATCGATAATAAACGGGGTTCCAGGCCCAGCAATCCATCCTGGAATCGTCTCCTCGATCAAGGTCATCCACCAAGGATCATCTGGGTTGGTTGTAAAATCCCAGACGTCATATAAGTCTGCGGCCATTGCCGTGGTAGCCTTAAGTGTACGACCCCAGCTGGAACCATTATAGTGAAAGTCGGTTAGCGCACTCCACTCAGATGAGTCTGAATAGCTTACCGAGGAGCGCCCTATGATGATGTCCACAAATCCAACGTCCACAGGACCAACGTAGGGTCCATCAGCAAGAAAACCACTTTCACTTGAGGTCGAAACTAATACCAACTGCGGATGAATTCTTTGGGTCTGTATTCGATACACAAGGTCAAGAAACCCTGGACTTGACGTCATAGAATCAACAATTGATGTTCCCGCCTGCACCGCATCAGAGGAACTCCCGTTTTCGCGTTTCCAGTAGTTCCATGCATCCGAAAAGGAATTAATGGTTTGCAGCCCTTGCCAATCAAATTGTGTTGTGGGCACAGCCAAGTAGGCACTACTGTTTGCTCCGTCAGGAAACCCGCTGGGGTCTAAAGTTGACCAACGACTCAGCTCTGGATCATATTGGCGATATTTGAACGCATAGGTGCCTGTTTCCTGAATAAATGGTTTACCAGTATAAAATTCCGAATTCCGAACTTGGAATAGCCAATCGGTTGCAGATTTTGCTTTTACCTCCCTCCACTTGGCGAGTTGTTCAGTCGTCTGGAATTCTGGCAGTGGTGCCGGAGACCTGTGCTCAGCCATAGCTGCATGAATTGCGGATGTTGCGGCAAAAATTGTAGCGAGGATTAGGTGTGTGGTTTTCATGGTGGGATTCTTTGTTCTTCATTTCTGGTTCTTGGTTTTCTGTCGATATCTACCGTAGATGGATGTCCAGCTCTTTCGCGGCGCTTCCATGCTGGTTATTGCGTTGCTGGAATGGAATCGATTTTCGGGACGGGATTTGGCAGGAGTTCCCCCCTGACATCGGTTGGCTTTGGGATTTCCGTGAGCGACTTGAGCGGTTGTCCGAATGAAGTGAGGCTTGCAAAGCGGGTGGTTGAACCCTCGACGGTGGCAAGGGTGGTTCCGAGGAGAGCACCGGAAAAGCCGACGCGGGCAAGGCGTCCAGCCGCATCGTAGGAAATTGCGGCAGAGACGCCATTGCCAAGAGTCTTCCCAACGAAACGCCCGACGGAATCCTATCGGTATGTTGCGATGGGCTGGCCATTGCTTTGGATAGAGGCCATGCGTCCGGCACTGTCGTAGGTGTAGTCGGTTTGCTGGATGGGTTCGTAGCGGGCCTCCCCGTCTCGGAGTGCTCAGTGAATTCAACATTATGGGCTTGACCCTTGTGAGCTTGCCAAAGTTGCAGGAAAAACTCGTTCCAGCTCAAGACAGAGTCTAAT
>JBGSPC010000136.1:0-16148 GCA_041738805.1 Terrimicrobiaceae bacterium
AGGCCTGGCAACGAAAAGGCGCAGGCTGCCAGAGCCATCAGGGATTTTTTTCCCATCGTTTCAGTGATTCCTCATGCAGGTGCTTTTTCCGCAGCCGGGTGCTCAACACCCCGTAGGTGGGGCTGAAGAGGTAGGCCATCACAAAAACGATGCCAAGCACCATCACAATCGCGGGACCCGACGGAACATTCGCATGGAACGAGATCAGCAATCCCGTGACAGCTCCCACCGCCCCCAACAGGCCGCCGGCCCAAGGCAGCACCGCATACCGGTCAGAGAGAAGGTAAACCGAAGCGGCGGGCAGAATCATCAGCCCCAAAGAAAGCAGAACCCCGATCGCCTGGAGAGACGCAATCATGGTCAGCACGATCAGCACGATCAGGCCTGCAAGAAGAGCGTCCACCGGAACCCCCTGGGTTTTCGCCACCGACGATTCGAAGAGGGCCAATTGAAGCGGTCGGGCAAAGGCCGTGAGCAAAAAAATGGTGATGCCTCCCACGGAGTAACACATCCACAGGTCCGAGCTCGCAATGCCGAGAATGTTGCCAAAAAGAAAATGATCCAGGCTGACTTTGACTTTGGCAAATTTGATGATGGCAATGCCAAGAGCAAACGCGATCACATAAAGGGCCGCGATGGACGTGTCCTCTTTAATCCGCGAATTCCGGGCGAGCAGGTGGCCGCCGAGAGCCACAAAAATGGCGGCCAGCAGCCCCCCGAGAAGAAGGCCGATTGGGTTCAGGCCAACAAAGATGGCCGCGATGGCCAGCCCGGGCAGCAGGGAGTGAGAAAGGGCATCAGCTACCAGAGCAAGTCGCCGCAGCACCACAAAAGATCCCAGAAAACCATTGGTGAATCCTATGATCAGGCAGGCAAGCATGGCCCGCTGCATGAATTCAAATTCCAAAGGTTCGAGGAGCCAGTTCATCGTTTGTGTCCGGAAAAAATCGAGGTGGAGAAGGTCTTGCGGATATTCTCCTCCGTGAATGTTGTTGCCGTGGAGCCGCTGGCCACGAGTTCGCCGTTGATGAGAATGACCTCATCGAACAGGCCTGGAACGGAGGCCAGATTGTGATGGGAGGCGATGATCAGTTTTCCAAGATCCCGAAGGCGTCGAAGCGCATCGGCAAAACCAGCCTGGGCATTGGTGTCGAGGCCCGTGAAGGGTTCATCCAACAAATAGACGGAAGCCTGCTGGGCCAGAGCCCTGGCCAGAAAGGCGCGTTGTTGCTGCCCTCCGGAAAGCGCTTTGATCTGACGGTGGGCCAGGGACTGCAGCTCGGTGATTTCCAGGGCCTCTTTCACAACGCTGGCATCCCCGGCGGAGTAGGGCTTCCAATTTCCAAGAGACGAGTAGCGCCCCATCTCCACCAGCGCTTGTACGGTGATCGGAAAATCCCAATCCACGGCCTCCCGTTGTGGGACATACGCCACCGCATGGGCGGAGGCTATATTGCCAAAGGTGACCCGTCCGGTTTCGATGGGCAACAGCCCGGCGATGGCTTTTAACAGGGTCGTTTTGCCGGCGCCATTCGGGCCTAACAAACCCACGGATGCGCCACTTGGAAGAGACAGGTTGAGATGATGAACTGCAGGAATCCGGTTGTAAGAAACCGTCAGATTTTCGATGAGCAAGCATTTGGCGGGTGAATCCATAGGTCATCTCGCCTTTCCGTTCGGTGGCACAACCAACACGCCCGCCAAGGCACCGTCTCCCCAGAAAGACGTGTCTGCCACATCGGAGCCGTCATGCCCTGCTCTCACCCGCACGGCAAAGCGCTGGCCGGACTGGCTCGCCGTCGCTCGCACCACAAGGTCAGCCCCCGCTTTGGGAATTTGCACGGTCGTTTTTACGGCTGCGGAGTTCACGTCCTCAGAAAAAAATTGCGCATTGGCGAGCGTGATCTCCACCCGACAGGGCGCGCTGCTTTCTATCACCAGATCAAGATCCCCCACCTCTTCGTCCGCCGGAGACGCAATCATAACAGGCGGAGCTTCACGACCCCGGGTGACACTCCACACAGGAACCCCCAAGAGACCAATCCCTAGGGCAACCAAAGCCAGGCGTAAGAGGGGGTTTCCTTTCACTGAGTCTTGAGATTCTCCAAGCAGCGGGGGAAGGCAAGCCTGGAACCTTATTATTCCAGGGCCCCGACGATGGTCGTCACATTGTGACGATACATGCCTTCATAGGTGCCGGCCTCGCCCTCACCCAATCCGTCCGCATAGAGCACGCCGCCGATTTTTGCGCCGGTTTCGCGGGTCAGTTCCTCCAAAACCTTGGGATTCTCAATGTTCTCGGCAAAAATCGCTTTCACGCCAAGGGATTTGACTTTGCCAATCAGCTCTTTGATTTTTTGGGAGGACGGCTGATCGGAGGTGCTGATGCCCTGCACGGGGAGAATCGTGAACCCGTAATCGTTCGCAAAATAGCCAAGGGCCTCATGGGATGTTACAAGGACGCGTTTTGTCTGCGGCAGCTTCGCGACTTCGAGTTTGCAATCCTGCTCCAATCGATCCAAAGCCGCCATAAAGGCTTTGGCATTGGCTTGATAGGCCGGTTCGCCGGCAGGATCTGCTTTGATAAAAGCCTCCCGGATTTGCCTGACCGCAATTTTTGCATTGGAGATACTGTGCCACCAATGAGGGTCCGCCCCATCCCCATGCGAGTGATCGTGATCATGGTGGTCGTGATCATGAGCCAACAGCAGTGGCTTGACCGCATCGCCAGCCACCAGAAAAGCCGGACCCTGGCCAACGCCTGCTCTTAGTTTTTCAAGGTACCCCTCAAACCCAAGCCCGTTCGCAAGCACAATGTCCGCCTTGGAAATGGCTTTGACATCGCCCGGTCCCGGTTCAAAGAGATGGGGATCATCCCCCGGCTTGAGAATTTCCACAACCTCAACCCGGTCTCCGCCAACCTGCCTTCCCAAGTCGCTCAGAACCGTGCTGAGTGAGGCAACCGCCAGCTTCTTTGATCCCGGCCCGGAGTCCTGAGCCAGGGCTGAAGAAGCCACCGCGGCAAAAATTGCTGCCGAAAATACCACATGTTTCATATCGGGGGATTCTGAAGGGTCCGGGATCTAGTTGCAAGTGTTTTGCAGTGAAGGTCCCTTCAGGGGGCGGGGCTTTTTTTGCTTCTTTTGGTTTGTGGGCGGCCTCTCATGTGACTTGGAGAAACACCGAACTGGCGTCGAAACATTTTTGAGAGTTGGTATTCATCCCCGATGCCCACGCGGTCGGCAATGGCCTTGATGGGCAGATCACTGCTGAGCAAAAGATGGCGGGCTTCCCGGAGACGGGTTTGTCGCAAGTCATCCATGGGCGTCAACCCGCTCACACTTTTGAATTTCCGCACAAAGGCAAATCGACTCATGCCGGCATGGCGTGCGACTTGGTCAAGAGTGAGTTTGCTCGCGAAGTGGGACCGCAGATGTTCGCGCACGTTCTCCAGCCAGGCATCAGTCGGCTTGGTGCGGGCCCAAAGCAACTCATTGATGATCGTGTGAAGAAGTGCATAGCAGTCCTCCAATGGCCGTCCCTGCTGCTGGTCACGAACCATCCATCCCAGAAGCTCGATCAACCGCCCCTCGGGATCATTCATGAGAAGTGGGAGTTGGGGCAATAATTGCTCAGCATCGAAGGAGAGAAAACGCGTGTGCACGGGATCTGAGGGTATGGAGATTTCTTCATGAACCAATCCTGCTTCATAAAACAGGACATCTCCGGAGTTGGCTACACACTTGCCATGCCTTGTTTTTAAAACCATGGAGCCACTTTTTATGACGATCAATTCATGAAACGGATGGAAGTGCGGCCGCATGCGCCAGTGAGGGTCGGGAGATATTTCCCCACAGCCGAGAAATCTCATTCGGGATTTTTGCATGAGCAATAAATGACAAATAATAGCAATTAAGACCATTCACAAAACCACATAACCGAACCACGCTGCCGGGTATGTCATCCAAGAGAATCAAGATCGGATTTGTCGGAGTGGGCTCCATGGGGCAATGCGCCCATCTGCGCAACTATGCAAGCCCCGGTTTGGCTGCGGAATGCGAAGTCGTTGCCCTGGCAGAGATCCGTCCCAAGCTCGCCAGGGAGGTGGCTGACCGGTATGGCATTGCGCGGGTTTATGAAAATCACGAGCAGATGCTGGCTCATGAGAAGCTGGATGCCATCGTGGCTTCGCAGCCCTTCACCCGGCACGGATTGCTGGTTCCCGAGCTGGCCAAAGCCGGTGTCCCCATTTTTACGGAAAAGCCGATTGCCGGGTCGATCGCGTCCGGTGAAAAAATCCTCCGGGCTCTCGAAGAGAACAGGACATGGCTTATGCTTGGTTACCACAAGCGAAGTGATCCCGCGACGGAATATGCCCTGCAGGTGATCAAAGCGTGGAAGCAATCCGGAGAATTCGGAACCATGCAGTATGTCCGGATCGCCATGCCGCCGGGGGATTGGATTGCGGCGGGGTTCACGGATTTTATCAATTCTGAAGAGCCTTTGGGGAATCTTGAGTTTGATCCTGCACCTCAGGATATGGATCAGCCAGTCGCTCGCGAATATGAAACCTTCGTGAATTATTATATTCATCAGGTCAACCTGCTGCGCCATTTGCTGGGGGAATCCTACTCGGTGAGTTACGCCGACCCGGCCAAGGTGCTTCTTGTGGCGCACAGCACCAGCGGCGTTCCATGCACCATCGAGATGGCAGCCTATCACACGACCTTGGACTGGCAGGAAGCCGCGTTGGTGGCATTCAGCAAGGGGTATGTGAAACTGGATCTGCCCGCACCCGTTGCTTACAACCGCTGCGGCCAGGTGGAAATTCTTAAGGATCCCGGCAAAGGTGAGATGCCGGTCACCATCCGTCCGACCTTTCCCTGGCTCCATGCCATGCGGAATCAGGCTCTCAATTTTATCAAGGCTGTGCGTGGCGAGTCCCCGGCGCCGTGCCTCGCCGCAGAAGGTCTCGAGGACCTTCGTATTGCCCGCGATTACATCCGCCTCCTTAGAAAAGCTTAGCTCATGCCAGTCAAATTCCTTCGTAAGTTCATCTCCGCCGAAACGTTTGAGGCCGTTGGCGTCTTCGATGTCGATGGCGACGGAGTTCCCGATCTCGTAACCGCTGGATTTTGGTACCGGGGGCCCGAATTCCGGGAAAAATTTCTCATTGCCGATCACCTGCCACGCTACCGGGATTATTATGACGAGTTCTCTGTGATCCCCATGGATGTGAACAGGGACGGGTGTATGGATTTTATCAGCGGGGGTTGGTGGGGGAAATCCCTGCGATGGAGAAAGAACCCCGGACACCACGAATTTGGTTGGGGAATGACGGCATGGGAGGAACACGTCATCGCTGAAAATATTGGAAGCATTGAAACCACGCGGGCCTGGGATCTTGATGGGGACGGCCAACCGGAGATTGTGCCAAACACCCCCGGGGATCCTCTGTGCGCTTATAAGCTCACGTCATCCGGTGCGTGGACCCGCCATGTGATTTGCTCCCGCCCCCTTGGTCATGGCCTTGGTTATGGGGATGTGGATGGAGACGGTCAGGGGGAATTTGTCACTCCCAAAGGCATCCTCAAGGCGCCGGCGTCGGGCCCCCTGTCGGGGGAATGGACTTTTTCGGAAGAGTTCGAGCTTGGCAGTGATGCCAGCATTCCCGTCTTGGTGGTTGATGTCGATGGCGACGGGATCAACGAACTCATCGTCGGAAACAGTCACTCATATGGCTTGAGCTGGTGGAAACAATCCCGCGGAGCCCATGGGCGCACTTGGACAAAACACATGATCGATCCTTCCAACAGTCAATACCATGACTTGCATTGGGCGGATATCGACGGGGATGGGCAACCGGAGCTTGTCACGGGAAAACGATACCTTGCGCACTGCGGGCATGACCCGGGCGAATTCGATGACGTTGGCATTTATTACTTCAAGTGGACCGGCCATGGTTTTGCCAAGCAGGTTATTGCCCATGGTCCCCCAGGCATTGGCAAAGGCTGTGGCATTCAGTTTGCCCTTGCTGATTTGCGGGGAACAGGCCGGTTGGACGTCATAGCCCCGGGAAAAGACGGGCTGTGTGTCTTTTTTAATGAAGGAATCTGATCACTAACAAACAACCACCCATGGCTAAAATCGCAATGATTGGTGCAGGAAGTCTGGTCTTCTGCAAAACCCTGATGTCGGACTTTCTTGCCACGCCCGCGCTTGCGGGGAGCGAGTATCGGTTGATGGCACAAACCCACACGCGTTTGGACAAAATGGAGTCCTTCGTGAAACGGATGATCAAGGACAATGGGATTGATGCAACCATCGTTTCCACGACCAATCGGCGGGAGGCTTTGCAGGATGCGGATTATGTGGTGGTGATGATTCAGTCCGGAGGGGTTGAGGAATTCCGACAGGACTACGAGATCCCTCTCAAATACGGGGTGGACCAGTGTATCGGTGACACCATGGGGCCGGGGGGTGTCTTCCGTGCGTTGCGCCACATTCCCGCGTTGTTGGAGATCGCCAATGACATGCGGGAGCTTTGCCCTAATGCCATCCTCTTTAATTATGCCAATCCCATGGCGATGTGTTGCTGGGCGCTGGGACGTGTAGAGGGCCTCCAATTTGTCGGCCTTTGTCATGGCGTCCAGACCACCATGGATCTGATTGCGAGCTACACAGGTGTCCCGAAAAGTGAGATCGATTATCTATGTGCAGGTATCAATCACATGGGCTGGTTCCTCAAACTTGAGCACAGGGGTCGGGACCTTTACCCGGTTCTGAAGGAGAACTTCGAAAAACCCGGCCACTATGTGAATGAGAAGGTTCGTGCCGAGGTCATGCGGCATTTTGGCTATTTTATGACAGAGAGCACCGGACACCTTTCTGAATATCTTCCCTATTTCCGGAAAAACCAAAAAGCGCTGGACCTTTACTGCGATGAACCTGCCTTTGGGGGTGAGAGCGGTGCGTATTACAAGTATTGTGCGATGCTTGCAGAGAAGTTCGCCAAGGTGGATCCTCTTTCGATCGAATCAACGGAGCTGGGACCACGGAGTGCGGAATATTGCTCCCACATCATCGAGGCCAGGGAGACGGGAAACATTTTCAGGTTCAGCGGAAACATTCGCAACGACGGCTACATCACCAATCTCCCGCAGGGTTGCTGTGTGGAGGTTCCGATCTATGTGGACCGCACCGGCTTGAACCCTACTGTGGTGGGAAAACTCCCGCTCCCGTGCGCCGCGCTGAACATGAGCAATGTGCAAGTGCAGGGCTTGGTTGTGGAAGCCAGCTTCACCGGAGACCCGGAATTGGTCATGAACGCGGTGGCGATGGATCCGCTCACAGCTTCGGTTCTCACCCTGCATGAGATCCGGGAGATGGTTGCCGAGATGCTGGTTGCAGAATCCCGCTGGCTCCCGCAATTTGCCGGAAAACAATTGCGACCGGTTCCGGTGATCAGTATTCCGAGGGACATCCAGCGCGCTGAGGTGCCCGTTGATCCGGCACTGGCCATTGCCAACCGGTTTGCAAAACTCTCTCAGTCCCCCGGAATTCCAAGGGCTGAAGGGGGATAGCCGTTGACGGGCCAGATCAGTTCTCCGTTTTTCACGGGAGCGAATTTCCAAATCGGCTCGGAAATTGCTGGTAATCCGATGAACTCTCTCAAATATCTGCATCCATGCCCAATACCTCCGATTTTCATAGCACCCTCGATACCTCGGTCTCCGGGCTGAAAGCGCTCATCCTCAGTCACCTCAAATTCAGCCTGGCAAGAGACCCTGAAAACGCCACCAAGCGCGATTGGTGGTTGGCGACCTCCAAGGCCGCCCAGAATCTGATAGTGGAGCGTATGATGGCCACGCAAGAAGACCATTTTAACGGGAATGTGAAGCGCGTTTATTATCTGTCTCTGGAGTTTTTGATGGGGCGGTTGTTCTCAAACAGCCTTTACAGCGCCGGGGTGCACGATGACATGGTGAAGGCCCTTGAGGAACTGGGACTGGATTACGAGGAGCTTCGCAGTGAGGAATATGACATGGCCCTCGGGAATGGTGGCCTCGGGCGGCTTGCGGCTTGTTTTCTGGATTCTCTCGCAACGCTCGACCTTCCGGCCGTGGGTTATGGGATTCATTACCAGTTCGGACTTTTTAAGCAGGAGTTCCGGAATGGTTATCAGGTGGAAACCCCGGATGCCTGGATGCAGTTTGGCACGCCGTGGGAAATCGTTCGCCCAGAACACGCGACGGAAATTCAGGTATATGGTCATGTGGAAAATGTGTTTGACGATTTCGGGAACTCGGTGCCCAAGTGGACAGGCACCAAGCGGGTTGTCGGCCTTCCTTTCGATATTCCCGTGCCCGGCTTTGGCACAAACACCGTCAACTTTCTGAGACTTTGGGAATCCCGCGCTCACACGGATTTTGATTTTGATGCTTTTAACCGCGGGGGCTACGAGGAGGCTGTTCGCGAAAAAAACCTCAGTGAGACGATCTCCAAAGTTCTTTACCCGAATGATAAAACCGAAAGCGGCAAGGAATTGCGGCTCGTGCAGCAATACTTTTTTGTGGCCTGCTCATTGCGTGACATCATTCGCCGGTACCTCAAAAACAACGAGGACTGGAATAATTTTCCCGAAAAGGTCGCGATCCAACTCAATGACACCCACCCGTCGGTGGCCATCCCCGAGCTTCAAAGGATTTTTCATGATGAGCTGGGAATGCCATGGGACAAGGCTTGGGGACTGGTCACACGCACCTTCGCCTACACAAACCACACCCTGCTGCCTGAAGCGCTGGAGCGTTGGAGTGTCGGACTCTTCCACAAGGTCCTCCCCCGGCATCTGCAAATCATCTTCGAAATCAACAAGCGCCACCTCGAGCAGGTCGAAAAAATGTGGCCTGGAGATCTTCAGAAAAAGCAGGTGCTCTCGCTAATTGAGGAAGGCGGAACCCAGATGGTCCGCATGGCGCACCTCGCGGTGGTCGGCAGTTATTCCGTGAATGGTGTCGCCGAGCTTCACACCCGTTTGCTCCGCTCCGATCTCTTTCCGGAATTCGATACCTTTTATCCCGGCAAATTCAATAACAAGACCAATGGCATCACCCCCCGCCGCTGGCTTCTCGCCTGCAATCCCCGGCTCTCTCACCTGATCTCATCACGGATTGGCACGGAATGGCAAAAGGATCTCAGCAAACTGCGCGCCCTGGAGGCGTTTGCCGAAGATGGGCATTTTCAGGATGAATTCATGGCCGTGAAACATGCCAACAAAGTGGACCTTACTCGGATTATCCAGGATTCATGTGGGATCGACGTGGATCCTTCGGCCCTGTTTGATGTTCAAATCAAACGCCTGCACGAATACAAGCGTCAACACCTCGATCTGCTCCACATCCTGGCACTTTACCGCCGGCTCCTGCAAAATCCCGACCTGGAAATCGCTCCCCGCGTTTTTATTTTTGCCGCAAAAGCTGCCCCTGGTTATGATATTGCCAAACTGATTATCAAAGCCATCAACGCCGTTGGTTCGAAAATCAATTCCGATGCCCGCATCAAGGGGAAGCTGAAGGTCGTTTTTTTACCAAACTACCGGGTCTCTCTCGCCCAACGGATCGTTCCCGCCGCCGATTTGTCGGAGCAAATCTCCACGGCCGGCAAAGAGGCTTCAGGCACAGGAAATATGAAACTATCCCTCAATGGCGCCCTCACCATCGGCACGCTTGATGGGGCCAACGTGGAAATCCGTGAGGAAGTCGGACCGGAAAACATCTTCATCTTTGGAATGACGGTGGAAGAGGTTCATGCGCTTTTTGCCAAGGGTTACAAACCGCAGGAGTTTTATGAGGCGGATGAAGAACTCAGGGCCGTCGTGGATTGGGTCGGTTCAAATTATTTCACCCCCGATGAGACGCCCGGTGTGCTGACCCCCCTTCGCGACAACCTCTACTACAGCGACCCTTTCCTCTGCTTGGCGGATTTCCGCTCCTACAGCGATGCCCAAGCCAAAGTGAATGCCGCTTTCCTCGATAAAAAGCGCTGGGCCAAAATGGCGATCCTCAACACCGCAAGGATGGGCAAATTCTCCAGCGACCGGACGATCTCCCAATACGCCAGCGAGATCTGGCATCTGGATCCCTGCCCGGTCTGACGGTTACTCGTCCGCGTATCTCAATTTGGGTGATTATCGTACTGACTTGAAATGCCTTAAGAAAAGCCCCAAAGGGGCTAAATCCCACAGCCCAGGGTAAGCGCGAGCGATACCCTGGGTCCCTAAATACAAAACTGTTCTGCCCTGCAGGGGCAGCATTTCCCAGTGCCATTATCTCAGCGCCATTCGGGACTGATCCCTGCGGCTGTTTTACGAAATTATAAAATATGGACCCCTTTGGCTGTTCTTCGGCTGTCCCCGGTTGTTCGGCTCTATCTTGTTTCTTCGTAAGACTTACGTTGAGCATCAATGGCTTCTTTGCTTTTCAATAGTTTATTCTTGTTGTCAGTAGAAGGTTCCATGAAAAAGGCTTTCGAATCAAAAACGCTCTCATCGACAATCCAAAGTTCCTTGCCGCGCTCGGTAGATGTCATCAGAGCAACCTGATTGGGTGAATCAAGTGCCAATCTCTCAACTTGTATCTCGATCGGATTGAGGTTGCTGTCTGCTCGTAAGGCGGAAAACGTAGAAATCTTGGGATGCGAGGAAAAATATGCAGTTTCATCAATGTCATTCTCCGCTGGTGTTGGTATGGCAACACCAGAAAGAAACATTGCAGCAAGCGCATCATTGACGAGATAGAACTGAGCAATAATGCGCTTCTTCTCGGTGGACTTCATCAATACGATACATTCGCGCTGAGTGGTGGCGTCTTTCGGGGTGACCATGCATGGAACCACTTTTGCGCTTGGCTCTTTTTTCAGAATTTCTTCCTTGGTTGTTCCAATCGGCAGTCCTATCGCAATCTCCTGTAGAGTCTCTGCGTGCAGTGCTCCCGCAAAGGCCAGTAATATAAATAGCACGGATGATCTCATATGTTTATCAACTTCCTCAATGACCGACACTTGCCCGTGGCGGGTCAGGTGCCAAGCGTAGCGAAGCACAACCCGCACGAGGTGTGACACGCGTCGATGTTCGCTGGATCGCATTGTTTATTTTCGTAATATCTTCAGCCCGCAGACTTCTTCGATAAAATGAAAATCCCGATTTTTGTGATGAACTTGGCAGTCGCTCTCAATCGCACATGCGGCGATCAAGCAGTCAACAGAGCTTCGAATGGTATATCCCTGTTTTCTGCAATCTCGATAGATTTTACCAGCCAACCTGTAGGATGATCTCTGGGGAAAGAGTTCGATAAACGGCTCAAAATGTACCTCAATTGTTTTTGCTTCCGTCTCGTCCGGGCAACCTTGCATCAGCTCTTGCAGAATTTGCCCGGTGTAGGAGACTGTCTCGTCCTCCTTCAAAAGAGAAACCACGATGCTAACCTCTGGGGTGGTTCGTCCGGCCAGGAAATCGATCCATACGCCTGTATCAACCAACACCATCACATTCGACTTTCGCGCATCAGTTCAAGGTCGCCTTGCCATTGAATCTTGCCACGCAATTCGAGGATTTTCTTCTGATCATTCTTTCGGATGAACTCTCGCAACGCCATGTTCACAAGCTCCTTTTTGGTGCGGAGGCCGGAGAGAAGAAGTCCGCGGGCAACAAGTCCGTCATCAAGGTCGATGTTCGTACGCATATACACACATAATCAGAAAATGGGTGTATATGCAATTTAATTCCGCCCACCGGTGCGGATCAGGCGGGGTTATTTGCTGTCGCCTGCATCCGCTTGGTTGGGTTTTGTATTGTTCTGTTCCTCAGCTGCGCTTCTGTCTTTCTGCGGTTCAAATGCAAGTTCGGCCTTGACGAGGACCGGCTTCAGGGCATCTCGCCAGATTTCATAGCCGGCTCTTGTCATATGAAGTTTGTCTTCTTGGAAGATGTCCTCCCGGGGCTCTCCGTTGGCATCGAGCATGGCGCTTCCCATGTCCACATAGGCAAGGCGCTTATCGCTGGAACAGTATTGCTCGATCAGACGATTCGCTGCTTCTATTTGCGGCCACAACTTCCACCGGCTGATACTGGGCTTGATCGACAGGAAGTAGATGCGGGTTTCAGGAAGTGTTTTATGCACCTTTTCAACAAAAGAGGAGAAGGTGTCTCGTATCTTCTCCGGTGCGATCCCGCCTGCAATATCGTTGTCTCCCTCGTAAACCACGACGGCGCGCGGATTGTAGGGGATGACGATCCGATCGACGTAATGGAGGGCATCGTTCATCGTACTCCCGCCAAAACCACGGGGGATGATGGTGAGCGGAGCCAAATCTTCCGCAATGGTGGAATGCCACCCCCTCATGCTCGAACTCCCGATGCAGACGATAGCGCCCGGCGGCGGAAACTGCTTCCGATCCGCGCTTTCGAAGTTCTGAATCTCTTTCCCAAAGCCGGGATTGCCGTATTCCTTGCCTTCGCTCCTCGACTCCTGGGCGAGGCAGATCATGACCATGAGAAGCAGCAGACACCGTGTCACTGTCACAGGCTTCATATTCTTATTCTCCTTTTGCATGCTTGATCCCATCTGTTTTCCGACTATCTAACGTCATCCAGCAGCCACGCGCGTTTCGCGCTTTGGCTGGCTGAAATGGTTAGGCCTCTGTTCTTTTCAGTAATTGTTTTAAAGGTTTATACACAAAGTAAGTTGTGGATAGTAACGCTAAAAGTGCGCACCCGGTAAATAGGAGTATTACAGTGGTCCTGGCTCCCGTGACGCCGGAAACTACTATGCCGGTGAACAGAAAGATATAAATCGAGGATAAGCCGTATAGAACGCCAATAATGATGCGGGTCGCTGAGGTCTTGAATATGGTCAATGCAAGAATCAAAAGGGCTGAAAAAATCGCAACAGGATCACCTGATATGCCTGCCAGTATGGTTAAAACCAAGCTCAAGCAGATCGTCAAATAATAGATTGTGCAGGCTAGTTTCATTATTTCTTTCTGCCTAACGTTCGAGGCCTGCCACCCGCTACCGGGAGTGCCCCTCCGATGCAGGTTGAGGTTTGTCGTTACCTTTCGCTTTCGACTCGGAATGGCTAGCGGGTTGGTCAGCGCCGACTTGTTCGGCTTTGTTTTTTAGGGCTTCAAGTTCCGGCCAAAGTTCTTCGTATCTTTGAACTGCGAAGTTGATTTCAGGATCATCCCTTTTTACGCGACTTAAATACATCGTTCTCTCCTTGGAAAAATAGTAATCATGTCGAGACTCATTGGACTCACCAATTAGAGAAGGTATGTTGTGAAGATGCTCTGATTCAACTTTCCAATAATCAACATCGCCACGAAAGGATGCGTTGCGCAGAGCGACGAGGCCAAACTTGAGAATTTGAAGATAAACGTGATCCCTGGGGCTCATTATATTGCAGTCGAACGAACGCCAAAGCCACCCACGACTCCCAGGAACCGGCGTGCGGATGCTGGCTGGTGTTTTAATCATGGTGAGGTTTCGTCGACAACCGGCGGGGAGTCGTTGGGTGGGCTGTCTGGTTCGGCATCCTCTTTTTTGTGTAGTAGTCGAGCAGCATACCGATTGCAATAATCATACCGACGCCACAGATGACCGGAATAACCCATGGATTGGGAATAGACTGCGGAGAGCTGATTGCAGGGTTCTTGGAGTTGACATAAACCGTAATTCGGGTTCCGGGGTTTGGCTCCGTTCCATTCTGTTTCTGAATTGTTCCCTCCCCCGTGTATTCAGTACCATTCATGTCATACTTGTAGACGACACGCACGGACGACTTTCCCTGCCCACCGAAACTCAGTTGCGATGCTGTAACGGTGCCTTCACTAGCATAAAACGGCGCATTGACACTTTGGAGCGCCAAGATCCCAATTGCAAGAGACACGATTCCGATAAGTGGTCCTAGAATCACAAGCCAAGGGGAGGCGGCACGACTAGAGCGCATATTTGTTTACCGAACGTCGGTCGTCAGAGGCCCCGGAACGCCGGCGCGGCTGATGCCCGCGAAGCGGAAATCGCATCAGCCGTGACGGCGTGTAGGGGTTCTCTGGACGACATTGTTAGCCTTCCTTGTGTGGAATGACGATTGGCTTCGACCGCTGCACTGCGTTGTCTCCAATGAAACGCGTCTTGGCTGGAACGGCCATCCTCATCTCACTTGCGACCTCGCTACCTGCGATTAGATCGAATTTCAAAGGCGCTCCGTCGAGAGTAACAAGGGAACTAAGAGGCACTGTCCAGCTGATCGATGTTTTGGCTGGGATCGTCACAACCGGTTCCTCCCAAACTCCGGTTAACAACCGCGTTCGGTAGTCTTCAATAAATGCCTTAACCATCACGCCATCTTTGTCCGTCATTTCGAGCGATGAATGAAATGCTTTGTCATTCACCAAAACATTGAGAGTTCTATCACTGATGTTTGTCAAGGTCGCGGTGAAATGTGCTGCTTGGGTCCCGAGAGGCGCATGAAACAGTAAAACATAGGTGAACATGTGGGAGTGGCTCCCAGATACATTCGGATCGGGGAGCCCTGCATCGTCCCGCGGTGAACAGGAGGCGAGCACTATCGAGAAGAGCGCGATGGAAAGCATTTTCATTGGGCTAGACTTTATGGTTGCGGGCTCCGGTGTGAAGTGGCGAGCGCGGCCTTGAAAAAAGGCGGTGTGTTTGCCGTTCTATAACCGCGGGCTGCCCGTGAGGGCCTATCCGCAAGAACGGCTCCGTACTGAGCGGAGATTCGTTCTGAATCATCAACATGAAACAAGCGAACTGACAAACACACCACAATGAAAAAACTACTCTACATCGGCCTCGATGTCCATAAAGACTCCATCTCCACCGCTGTCGCCGAACCCGGTCGCAGCGGCGAAATCCGCAACCTCGGTAAGATGAGCAACAGCCTCCATGCAGTTGAGAAGCTCATCGCCCGCCTTCGCAAACAATACGGCCCGGATGTTCGTTTGAACTTTTGCTATGAGGCAGGCCCCTGCGGCTTTGTCCTCGTCCGCCGCCTTGTCCAGCTCGGCCACGAGTGCATTGTCGTCGCCCCCTCGAAACTGGCTCGTCAGTCTGGTGACCGCGTGAAGACGGATAAGCGCGACGCTGAAAAGCTCGCCCGAGCGCACCGGGCGGGGGACCTTGTCGCCATCTACATCCCGGAAGCCACCGATGAGGCGATCCGCGACCTTTGCCGTGCACGCACGGATGCCGTCGATGACCAACGCCGGGCGCGTCAGCGCCTCAAAGCCTTCCTCCTGCAGCATGGCTATTACTACCAAGGAAAAGCCCACTGGGGACAGGCCCATATGCGCTACCTGCGTGAACTCGTCCTTCCCCATCCTGCCATGAAGGCCATTCTGGAGGAGTGCCTCATGGCCGTATGCGACGCCGGCAATCGCGTTGCCCGCTGCGAAGCCGCCATGTCCGATCTCCTCCCCACTTGGCGACTCAAGCCCGCTGTTGATGCCCTGATGGCCTTTAAAGGCTTTAAGATCGTGGCGGCCATGATCACTGTGTCCGAGCTTGGAGCCCTGCCCCGCTTCGATCATCCCCGTCAGCTCATGGGCTACTTGGGCTTGGTGCCCTCCGAGGCCACCAGCAGCACGAAACGCCGTCAGGGCTCCATCACCAAATGCGGCAACCCTCACGCCCGTTGGCTGCTCATTGAATGCTCCCAGCACTACGCCACGCCACCGAAGGTCAGTAAAGAACTCTCGCGGCGGCAGGAAGACCAACCGGCCTCGGTGATCAAAGTTAGCTGGCAAGCCCAAAACCGCCTCAACAGCCGGTTCAACAAACTTGCCGCCCGGCGACTCCATCGCAACAAAATCCTGGTTGCCATCGCTCGTGAACTCATTGGCTTCATCTGGGAAGCCCTTCGCGACCTGCCCTGCTATCAGGCCCAAGATGCCCCATCCCAGAAATTAGCCGCCTGACGGCGGGAATATACCACGAGCGGGGAACCACGGTTCCCCACGCCCCTCCTCTAAGGGGAACAGCTCTGAACCTCAAACAGGAGGACATCAACACTTAGCACAAACAAACAGAAAGCAGTAGTGAGGCGCGGATCACGGTGACTAATCCACGAGGA